>JAWVGK010000176.1:0-10159 GCA_033855155.1 Solirubrobacteraceae bacterium
GGCCGGGCTCCGCCACGCACACCGTCGAGGGCGTGTCGCTGCTGACGCTCGTGAACCTCGCGCAGCCCGCACTCCCCGCGGGCGTCAAGAACGCGCAGCTGCGGGTCACGATCGCCGTCGAGGGAGCATTCGGGAGGGCGACGACGATCGCGCTCGGCGAGCTCGACCCGAGCTTCGGCGACCACCCGGCGCTCCTCGTGCTCGTGCTCGAGCGCGACGGACACGAGCTTCCGCGCGGTCCGCAGCTCGTCTTCCCCGGCGACGGGAACGCCGCCCGTTCGGTGTTCGACGTGCGGCGCATCACCGTCGCGGTCCAGAGCCCGACGCCCGCCGTCCCCGCGCACGCCGGCGATCTGACCGTCACCGACGGTCATGTCACCCGCGTGTTGCGCGCCGAACAGCTGGCGCGCCTTCGCTCGCGGACGCGGACGGTCTCCTTCCTCGGCGGTGCGGCGCCCCAGACGCACACCGAGTCGGGCCCGGCCCTGCTGGCGGTTCTGGCCCGGGCCGGCCTGCGGATCGGCGCTGACACGTGGGTCGCGGCCGTGGCGTCCGACGGCTACGTCGCGACGGTGACGCCAGGCGAGGCGCGCTTCGGCGGGCGGCCGCTGCAGATCTCGCTCGTCGAGGACGGCGTCGCGCTGGCGCAGCCGCGGCTCGTAGTCGACGGCGACGTCAAGGGCGGGCGCTATGTCTCGGGCGTGACGAAGCTCGTGGTCGGAGAGGGCAGCTGACCGCCGCTACTCCGCGGCGATGCGTGGCTGGGCCTCGTTGGCGCGCCGCGCCTTCACCGTGACCCCGCCCATCAGCGACCACGCCCGCACGCGCACGAGCGGCGTGCCCGGGCGCACCGGCGCATCGCCCGGCCGGTGGTCGTTGCCGCCCATCAGCGCGAAGCCGCTGAGGTCGACGTCGATGCCGTCGGGGACGACGATGTCGACCCCGCCCATGACGGCGAACGCGGTGATCACGAGCTCGTCGCCGTCGATCGTCGCGTCGCGCAGGTCGAGCTTCACGCCGCCCATGACGGACAGCGCGATGCTGTGCGGGGCGGGGCGCCAGCGGCCGCGGCGGTCGCAGCTGCCGAGCAGCGCGACGTTCCAGCGCCGCTGCTTGCGCGGCGCCGCCACGACCGGCGACTCGGACGCCGTGTCGGGCAGGTCCGCGACGAGCCGTTGCAGCTCGGTGCCCGTCGTCGCGCCATAGGCGAGCTCCGTGCGCTTGGCGAGCTCGTCGAACGTCAGCCGGCCGTGCTCGGCGCCCGAGCGCAGGATCGCGACGGCGTGCTCGCGCTCGGCGTCGGACGCACGCGGCGCGGGCGGCGGGCCGTCCGGCGGGTCGGAGCTCACGGCTCAGTCATCGTAGGGCGTGAAGTCCCTCTTGCGCGCGCCGCAGACGGGGCAGAACCACGTGTCGGGGATGTCTGAGAACGCCGTGCCCGGCGGGATGCCGCCGTCCGGATCGCCCTCTTCGGGGTCGTAGATGAAGCCGCAGGATTCGCAGATCCAGCGCGTGGTCTCGGTCTGAGTCGTCATGGGTTGGAGCCTAGTGGGTCGTCCGCGGACCGCCCGCGCGGGGTTACTAGCATCGCGGCGGTCATGGACGTCCACCGCCCCGCGACGGGCGAGCAGCTCAACGACGGCCCGCCGACGACCCCACGCCAGGCGGCGGCGGTCATCCTGCTGCGCGACGCCGGCGAGGGGCTCGAGCTGCTGCTCGTGCGGCGCAACCCCGCGCAGCGCTTCATGGGCGGCTACTGGGTGTTCCCCGGTGGCGCGGTCGACGCGGACGAGGGCGAGGGCGATCTGGCCCACCGGGCGGCCGCGGTGCGCGAGCTGCGCGAGGAGGCCGCCGTCGACGACGTCGATCCCGCGGCGCTCGTGAAGTTCAGCCGCTGGATCACGCCAGAGCTGCTGAGGACCCGCTTCGACACGCACTTCTTCCTCGCGCGCGCACCCGACGGCGTCGAGGCCCGCTGCGACGGCCGCGAGTGCGTGGACCTGCGCTGGGGATCGCCGCGCGACCTGCTCGGCGCCTACGAACGGGGCGCGCTGGCGCTCGCGTTCCCGACGCTGCGACAGCTCGAGCAGCTGTCGGCGTTTCACCGCGTCGACGCGCTGCTGGCGCACGCGCGCCGGCAGCGGATCCTGCCGACGCGCCCGCGCGTCGTCCGCAACGGCGAGATCGCGCGCCTGGTCCTGCCCGGCGAGCCCGGCTACGGCACCCCAGTCGAGCCGGTGGACGGCGTCTAGCGATGAACTGCCTGCAAATCCAGGTGTTCCAGGACCACCCCAGGCGTTTCACCGGTTCCCGGTAAAGCCTAACCCTGGGGTTGCCGATAGATGTCGCGGTGCGTAAGCTTGCACATCTGGAAGGGACTTTCTGCAGACCACGATGGTCTGCTTCGCGGGAGGCAAGAGCGTTGAGTGCTTTGGAGCCACGGGGATCGATGCTCGACGAAGCGACGCAGCAGCACGGCGAACAGCCGCCGCGGATCTCGGTCGCGGACGTGCGCGCGAAGGAGCGCCGCCGGTTGCGCGCGATGGTGCGCGCGACGCTCGTGCCCGGGCTCGAGCGACTCGACGACCCGACCGCCGACCCCGCCGTCCTGATCGCCCGCGCCGACGCACAGGCCGGCGCGCTGCGCGCCGTGCTCGAGGACGCCGGCGCCGGCGCCGGCGTGCCGATCGTCGACGCCGCCGCGCGCCGCGCCCTCGAGGACGAGCGCGAGTGGGTCCGCGGCCATCTGCACGACACGGCGCTGCAGATCCTCGAGTTCATCGCCGGCGACGGCTTCGGAACCGGGTTGTCGGCGCAGAAGATCTCGCACCTCGCGGGTGGCGCCGCGCGCGACCTGCGCCGCTGGAGCGAGGGCGCCGAGGAGCCGGCGGCCGGGTTGCTGGCCAAGCTCGAGCAGGTCGCCGCGGAGGCCGCGACGCTGCATCCCGCGGTCCGGCTGGTGGTCGGCGACCTCGGCACCCCGCTGACGGGCGAGCAGGTCGAGGCGATCGCCGGCGCCGTGCGCGAGGCCGTGACGAACGCCCGCAAGCACGCCCAAGCCTCGCAGGTCGTCGTGTGCGTCGAGTGCGACGACGACGGGCGCACCTCGGTGACGGTCGCCGACGACGGCGTCGGCTTCGACTCCCAGCACGTCGCGGACACGCGCGGGCTCGGCCTGCGCACGAGCATCGTCGGGCGCATGCGGCGCGTCGGCGGCCACGCGCGGCTCGAGCTCGCTCCGGGCGGCGGGACGCTCGTCACGCTGATGACGTCGATCCAGAGCGCCCAGCCATGAGGATCCGCGTCCTCGTCGTCGACGACTTCCCGCTCGTGCGCGAAGGCGTCGCGCGCGCGCTCGCCGCCGACCCCGCGATCGAGGTCGTCGCCCAGGCGGCGACCGGCCGCGAGGCGCTCGAGCTCGCCGCCCAGCTGCGGCCCGACGTCATGATCCTCGACCTGCGCATGCCTGACCTCGGCGGCCTCGCCGTGCTCGACAAGCTGCGCACGTCGCACCCGCAGATCCGCGTGATCGTCATGACCGCCAGCGAGCAGGCCGGCACGCTGCTCGACGCGGTCGCCGCCGGCGCGGCCGGCTACCTGTCCAAGCGCAGCACCGGCGAGGAGCTGCGCCAGGCGGTCATCACCGCGCACTCCGGCGGCTCGGTCATCACGCCGTCGCTCGCCAGCCACCTGCTCAGGGAGTTCTCGAGCTCGTCGCGCGGCGAGGGCTCGTCGGTGCGCCCGCTGCAGGGACGCGAGCTCGACGTGCTGCGCCTCGTCGTGCAGGGCAAGACCGACAACGAGATCGGCAAGGAGCTGTTCATCTCGCCGCGCACGGTTCAGAACCACCTCACGCGGATCCGCGAGAAGACGGGCCTGCGCCGCCGCTCGGAGCTCACGCGCTGGGCCGTCGAGCACGCGATCGGCTAGTCACTCAGCGACGCGTACCAGCCCGACCATCCCGCGCCGCTCGTGGTCGGCGATCGGGCAATACCACTTGTAGGTCCCGGGCGCGAGCCGCAGCGTGATCGTCGTGCGCTCGCCGGGTCGCAGCGCGACCGTGCGCAGCTCGCCCGTCGGACCGTCGACGGCGAGCGCGTGGCGCTGCTGGCCGTCGTTCGTGGCGACGAACGCGATCACGCCGTGACGTGCGACGTGCGGGCTCGCCGGCTCCAGGCGGTAGTCGACGAGCGACACGTCGATCGTCGCGACGGCCGGCGCGGTCGCCGGGATCGGCGCCGCGACGGGGACCGGCGACGTGCGCACGGTGCCGCCCGCCTCGCGCCGCTCGCCGCAGCCGCCGAGCAGCGCCGCCGCGATCGCGAGGCTGACCGGGAGGATCGCGCGCGCCGCCATCGTGCGGCCAGCGTACGCGCGCCGGCGCCGCCGCGCCGCAGCCGCGCTCAGCGCGCGAGCGCCCGCCTCGCCCGCGCGCGGGCGAGGTTCGCCGACGCGAAGCCGTCGTCGCGCGCCAGGCGCGCGCGCTGCCGCGCCAGCGCGCCGTCGCGCAGCCGCGCCGGCAGGCGCTCGAGCACCGGCACGGCGTCGGCGCTGAGCTGCGCAAGGTAGCCGACGTCGATCCTGCCGGTGGCCTCGTAGCGCGCGAGGTTGTGCGCCGCGATCCGGCGGTCGGGGTCGCCGGCCCAGAACGCCAGCGCCGCGAGCCCGCACAGGGCGACGACCGCGCGCGGCAGCCAGTCGCGCCGTCCGGCCGCCAGCGCGACGACGACGAGCACGAACAGCGCCGCGTCGAGCAGCAGGAACGCGTGCGCCGCCAGCCGCGTGCGCGTGAAGCCGAACGCCTGCTCGTAGAGCCCCAGGCGGTGCAGCGCGGAGGCGAGCACGACGAGCGTCAGCACGCACAGCGCGCCGAGCAGCGCGCGCAGCAGGCGCGCCTGGCGCAGGTCGCCGGTGCGTGCCCAGCGCAGGGCGCAGGCGACGACCGCGAGCGTCAGGACCGCGACGACGACGAGCTCGGCGAAGCCCGAGCGCGCGTACTGCGCATACGTCACGCCCGCCGTGTCGCGGACGTAGCCGTCGCCGCCAAAGAGGACGGCCACCTGCACCGCGACGAACAGCGCGAAGAGGAGGTTCAGCGCGCCCAGCGCCGTCAGCCACTCGCTGCGGCCGAGGCGCAGCAGCGGCGCCCGCGCGGGCGTGTCGGCGGCGCGCGCCGCCTGCGCGAGCGCGCCCGCCAGCGCGGTCACGAGCACGAACGCCGCGATCCGCGCCGGCGCGTCGTCGAGCGCCGCCACGTCGGGCAAGAGGCCGCCCGCGACCTGCGCGAAGGCGCGGTCGCCGGCGGCGAACAGCGCGCCGAAGATCGACACGAGCAGGCCGGCGAGCACGAGCCCGCGACCGAGCGCGAACGCCTGACGCGACGAGGTCGCCGGCAGGGCGCCGACCGCGGCGCCGGCGACGCGGCGCGCGCCGGACGCCAGCCGCAGCGCGGCCACCGCGGCGAGCGCCGTCGCGCGCCCGCTGCGCGGCACGCTCGTCGCGATCGAGCCCAGCGCGACGGCCGCGACCAGCTCGCCGGTCACGACCCAGCCGGCGTCGCGAAACGCGGCCGACGCGGCGAGCGCGAGCGCGAGCACGCCGAGCGCACCCGAGCGCACGCGGTCGGCGACCGCGCCGGCGAGCGCGACGGCGAGCGCCAGCGCGACCGCCACGACCACGATCCCGGCACCGGCGCGGGCGCCCGGCAGCAGCATCGCCGCGAGCGAGCCGGCGGCGATCGCCGCCCCGGCGAAGCGCGCGGTCACGACCGCGACTGCGGGAGCGTCACGACCATGTGGCTGCCGTGCGGCTCGCGGCGCTCGGCGCGGATCGTGCCGCCGTGTAGCTCGACGATCCAGCGCGCGATCGCCAGCCCGAGGCCGGCGCCGCCGCCGTCGCTGCCGCGGCGCCCGTCGCCGCGATGGAAGCGCTCGAAGACGCGGTCGAGGTCGGCGGGCGGGATCCCGGGGCCGTCGTCGTCGACCTCGAGCTGCACGCTGTGGTCGCCCTTGCGGTGCGACGCGCGCAGCGCGATCCGCCCCGGCCGCGGCGAGTAGCGCACCGCGTTCTCGACGAGGTTCATGACGACCTGGTGGATGCGGTCCGGGTCGCCCGCCGCGTGCAGCTCGGCGGGCGCGTCGATCGAGAAGACGACGTCCTGCGGCGCGTGCAGCCGCGCCTCGCGCGCGGCGCTCTCGAGCACCTCGCGGACGGCGAACGGGCGGATGTCGAACGGCTGGTCGCCGGCCTCCAGGCGCGAGAGGTCGAGCAGCTGCGAGACGAGGCGCCCGAGCCGGCGCGTCTGCTCGAGCATCGTGCGTAGCGTCTCGGGGTCGGGCTCCGAGACGCCGTCGACGACGTTCTCGAGCACGGCCTGCAGCGCGCCGAGCGGCGTGCGCAGCTCGTGCGAGACGTTGGCGACGAGGTCGCGGCGCAGGCGGTCGGTCTCGCCGAGCTCGGCGGTCATGCGGTTGAACGCGCGCGCGAGCTCGCCGACCTCGTCGCGCGAGCTGACGGTCACCTGGCGGCCGTGCTCGCCGCGCGCCATCGCCGTCGCGACGGCGGCCATCTCGCGCAGCGGCTTCGTCGTCCCGCGCGCGAGCAGCTGCACGCACCCCAGCGCGAGCGCGATGCCGGCCCCCGCCCCGACGATCGACGGCAGCCCGAGCGCGCGCACCGCCACGAGCGTCGCGGCGGCCGTCACCCAGACCGCAGCGAAGATGACGATCCCGAGCTTGAGCTTCAGCGACGACAGCGATCGCAGCGGGCTCACGGCGCCGGCCTCGCGAACGCGTAGCCCACGCCCTGGACCGTGCGCAGGACGTCGGCGCCGAGCTTGCGGCGCACGGCGGCGACGTGCGAGTCGACGGTGCGCCCGCCGGTCGAGCCGTCGACGTAGCCCCAGACCTCCTCGAGCAGCTGCTCGCGGCTGAAGACGATCCCCGGCCGCGACGCGAGCCGGTGCACGAGGTCGAACTCCGTCGGGGTGAGGTGCACGAGCTCGCCGTCGCGGCGCACCTCGCGGCGCTCGGGATCGATCGTGATCGGGCCGTGCGCGATCGTCCGCGACGCGGGCGCCTCGGCCGCCCGTACCGCCCGGCGCAGCAGCGCGCGCACGCGCGCGACGAGCTCGCGCTGGCTGAACGGCTTGGTCATGTAGTCGTCGGCCCCGATGCCGAGGCCGACGAGCAGGTCGTTCTCGGAGTCCAGCGCCGTCAGCATGAGGACCGGGACCGGGCGCTCGCGCTGGATGCGCCGGCAGACCTCGTGGCCGTCGATGCCCGGCAGCATGACGTCGAGCACGACGAGGTCGGGCGCGATGCGGTCGCACAGCTCGACGCCCCGCAGGCCGTCGTGGGCGATCTCGACGGCGTAGCCCTCGGCGCGCAGCCGCGCCGCCAGCGCGCCCGCGATCGCCTGCTCGTCCTCGACGACGACGATCGTCGCCTGGGTCGGGGTCCCCTCCACGAGGCGGATGCTAGGCCGCGCGGGTGCGGGCGGGGCGCAGAACGTGTGCGGATGATGTGCAGGCGCGTCGACGCGGATTCGCAGGATCGGCCATTAGCCTTGGCCGGATGCCGCGCGCCGCGCCTGCCGCGATCACCGACAGGCTCCCGCCGCAGGCGCTGTTCGTGCTGGGCGCGACGTCGCAATACGTCGGCGCCGCGCTCGCCGTGCTGCTGTTCGCGTCGGTGCCGGCGGCCGGGGTGGCGTGGCTGCGCGTCGTCGCCTCGGCGGCCGTGCTGGTGGCATGGAAGCGGCCGTGGCGCACGGCGTGGACGGCAGCGCGGCTGCGCCTGGTCACCGCGTTCGGCCTGACGCTCGCGTTCATGAACCTGACCTTCTACCTCGCGATCGACCGCCTGCCGCTCGGCACGGCGGTGGCGATCGAGTTCTGCGGGCCGATCTTCGTCGCCGCGCTCGGCTCGCGCACGCGCCGCGACGTCGCCGCGCTCGTGCTCGCGACCGCGGGCGTGATCGCGCTCGCCGACGTGCACCTCGCCGGCAGCCCCGACGGCCTCGCGCTCGCGATCGCGGCCGGCGTCGGGTGGGCGGGCTACGTCGTGCTCGGCCACCGCATCGCCGCCGACGCGAGCATCCGCCCGCAGGAGGGCCTCGCGCTCGGGATGGTGATCGGCGCGCTCGGCTTCGCGCCGGCGCTCGTCTGGAGCGCCGTGCCGGCGCTCGTCAGCCCGCCGCTGCTGGCGGCCTGCCTGGCGGTCGGCGTCGCCTCGAGCGTCGTGCCCTACGCGCTCGAGCAGATCGCGATGCGGCGGCTTGCGCGTGCGCGCTTCGCGCTGCTGCTGGCGCTGCTGCCGGCGACCGCGACCGTCGCCGGCGCGGTGCTGCTCGGCCAGATCCCGACGCTCGTCGAGGCCGGCGGGATCGCGCTCGTCGTCGTCGCGTCGGTGCTGCGCAGTCACCAGTCGCCCTGAAACGCACAACTTCTCGGTGCCGGGCCGGTTACAGTGAACGAGACGACATGGAGGCCGGAGCACTTCGAGCACCTGCCGCACTCAACCGGATCTCGGTCACGGCGCCTCTTCTGCGGCTGCGATCCGACGAGCAGCTCGTCGCGCTGTTCCGGGCCGGCAACGACGCCGCCTTCAGCGTCATCCACGATCGCTACCGCCAGCGGTTGTTCGCCTACTCGCGCCAGATGCTCGGCGGCTCGCGCCAGGATGCCGAGGACGCGCTGCAGGACGTCTTCATGCGCGCGTACTCCTCGCTGCGCTCCAACGACCGCCCGCTGTCGCTGCGCGCATGGCTGTACCGCGTCGCGCACAACCGCTGCATCGACCAGCTGCGCAAGCCCGTCCCGCCGGCGGCCGACCTCTTCGACAGCTCGCGCAAGCCGGTGCTGGACCCGATCGACGAGTACGAGCGCCGCGAGGACCTGCGCCAGCTCGTCGCCGACGTGCGCCGCCTGCCCGACCAGCAGCGCTCGGCGCTGCTCATGCGCGAGATGGACGGCCTCAGCTACGCCGAGCTCGGCGACGCGCTCGGCATCTCGCTGCAGGCGGTCAAGTCGCTGCTGGTGCGCGCGCGGATCGGCCTCGTCGAGGCCGTCGAGGCGCGCGACACCGCCTGCTCGCAGATCCGCCTCGACCTGACCGACTCCTTCGACCGCGGCGTGCGCGCCAGCGGCCTCGCGCGCCGCCACCTGCGCGACTGCGACGGCTGCGTCGAGTACCGCGCGCAGCTGCGCGGCGTGCGCCAGGGCCTCGCGCTGCTGTCGCCCGGCGGCCCCGGGCCGGTCGCGACGCTGCTCAAGCTCATCGGCCTCGGCGGGGCCGGCTCGGCCGGCGCCGCGACCGCCGGCGGCGGCGCCGCGGCCGGCGGCGGCGTCATCGCCGCGGCGGGCACCGGCACGGCCGTCAAGATGGCGGCGGTCGTCTGCTGCGCCGCGTTGACGGCGGGCGGCGCCGCCGAGGTGCGCGACCAGATCGTCCACAAGTCCTCCCCGCCCGCGGCCACGAGCAGCTCGAGCCGCTCCGCGTCGATGCCCGCCGCAGCCGGCCCCGCCGCGCGCGCGGTGCCCGCGGTCGCGCCGTCGACGGCCGCCGCCGGGACCGCTCCGCGGCACTCGGCCGCGGGCCGCGAGCGCTCGGCATCGAGCGCCGACAGCCGTCAGGTGACGACCGCCGGACGCCACCTGTCGGCGCTGCCGACAGAGGGCGGCGCCGCCGCCCCGCGCGATGCAAGCGCATCGCACGACGCCGACACGGCGACCGGCGGATCGGCCGCGCCCGACGAGGACGTCGTCGGCAGCGAGACCAACCCGTTGTTCGGGCCCCAGGGCGCGAGCTCGTCGGGCGACGCGCAGCCGGCCGCGGGCGACGGCTCGGCGCCGGCCGCGGGCGCCACGGCGGGCACGGCAGAGTCGGCATCCGGCAGCACCGCGCCAGGCTGAGCACCGTTCTCCCCGATCGCTACGCCGTAACGCTCGACCACGAGACGCTGCTCGTGCGCCGCGGCGCGCGCTCGGGGCTGTTCACGATGGTCGCCGTGCACTCGACCGTGCGCGGCCCGGCGCTCGGCGGCTGTCGCATGTGGCACTACGACGACGCGCGCGCGGCGATGCGCGACGTGCTGCGCCTGTCGCGCGCGATGACGTTCAAGTCCGCCGTCGCCGGCCTGCCGCTGGGCGGCGGCAAGG
>JAWVGK010000177.1:0-15743 GCA_033855155.1 Solirubrobacteraceae bacterium
AACCAGTCGCCGGGCACAACGGTCGGCACGCTGACGGCGACCGATCCGAACCCCGGCGACACGCTGACGTTCTCGCTCGTCGCCGGGACCGGCGGCGACGACAACGCGGCGTTCGCGATCGCGGGCACGCAGCTGCAGACCGCCGCCGTCTTGGACTTCGAGACGAAGGCGAGCTACTCGATCCGCGTCGGAGTATCGGACGGCCATGGCGGCACGTTCGAGCGCCAGTTCTCGATCACCGTCGTCAACAGCGCCGTCGAACCGCCGGTGGTCAGGGCGAGCGCCGGCACGACGGCGTACACGGAGGGCGCGGCGCCGGTGGCCATCGATGCTGGGCTCGGCGTCACCGACGACGACGGGTCGAACGTCACCGGTGCGACCGTGCGGATCTCCGGCGGCCAGCAGGCCGGCGACGAGCTGGCGTTCAGCAACCAGAACGGGATCAGCGCCAGCTTCAGCGCCGGCGTGCTGACGCTGACGGGGACGGCCAGCGCCGCGACCTACCAGGCCGCCCTGCGCACGGTCACCTACCGCCACGTGGGCGACAACCCGAGCGCGGCCAAGACCGCCGAGTTCGTCGCAGCGGACGCCGGCGGGCCCGGCCCGGCGGCGACGCGCGCGATCGCTGTGACGGCGGTCAACGACCCCCCGGCGGTCGCGACGAGCGTGGCGGCCCTGACCTACAACGAGAACGCCGGCGCGGTCGCGATCGATCCCGGCCTGACGGTGACCGACCCCGACGCGGCACAGCTGACCGGTGCGACCGTGACGATCCAGGCGCCGAACTTCGTGACCCTGCAGGACACGCTCGGCTTCGTCAACCAGAGCGGGATCTCGGGGTTGTTCAACGCCGCGACCGGCGTGCTGTCGCTGACGGGCAGCGCGACCGTCGCCGCATATCAGGCAGCGTTGCGATCGGTGACCTACACGAACGCCAGCGAGACGCCGTCGACGCTCGCCCGCACGATCGCCTTCCAGGTCGACGACGGTGTGGCGACGAGCAACGTCGCCACCCGCACGGTCACGGTCGTGGCGGCCGACGACGCGCCGGTGGCGGCCGCCGACAACGCGACGGTGCTCGAGGACTCGGTCGCGACCGCTGTGGCGGTCCTGACGAACGACACCGACGTCGACGCCGGGCCGAAGACGATCGCGTCGGCGAGCGATCCGCTGCACGGAACCGTCGTGCTGACCGGCGGCTCACCCGGCGCACACACCGGCCTGACCTACCAGCCGGACGCGAACTACTGCAACACGCCGCCGGGCGCGGCGCCGGACACGTTCACGTACACGATCAACGGCGGCTCGAGCGCGACCGTGTCGATGACGGTGACGTGCGTCAACGACGCGCCGGTCGCCGACGACGAGACGTTCGGCGGTGCGCAAGCCGCGGTCGGCAACACGGCCCTGATCGGCGACGACCCGTCCGACGGTGCGCCGGCGCTCGCCGCTGCGAAGAAGACGATCTCCGGCGACATCCTCGACGGGGACGCCGACGTCGACGGCCCCGGTCCGCTCGTCGTCACGGCCGGGACGTTCGCGTCCAACGACGGCGGCAGCGTCACGATCGAGGCCGACGGCGACTTCATCTACACGCCTGCCGCCGGCACGAGCTGCAGCGACACATCGGACTCCTTCGACTACACGATCTCCGACCAGAACCCCGGCACCGCGGGCACCGACGTCGGCCGCGTGACGATCTCGATCAGCGGCTGCGTCTGGTACGTCTCCAACAACGCGGCCGGCAACGCGGGCACGTCGACGGCACCGTTCGACACGCTGGCCCAGGCGGAGTCGGCGTCGGCCGCCGGGCACACGATCTTCGTCTTCGACGGCGACAACACGACGACCGGCTACGGCGCGGGGATCGACCTGAAGGCCAACCAGCGGCTGCTCGGCGAGACCGCGACGCTGCAGATCGGAGCCGACGTTCTGTACGCGGGCGTCGCCGCGAACCGTCCGACGATCACCGACAACAACGCCGACGTCGTGTCGCTGGCGTCGGGCAACACCGTGCGCGGCGTCCAGATCGATCCGCAGGGCACGGGCGGCGGAGTCGCCGGCGGTGCGGGTGACGCGGGCGGCACGATCGACGACGTGCGGATCATCGATGCCGGGACGGCCGGAACCCAGCCGGGTCTCGAGCTCAACGGCGTCACGGGGACATTCGACGTGTCCAGCCTGACGGTCGACAGCTCGGCGGCGACGGGGACGACCGCCGGATCGGTCGGCGTGCTGCTCAACGGCGCGTTCAGCGCGAACTTCGCGTCGGCGGGCACGATCTCGATCACGACGAAGGGCGCCAAGGGCCTCGATGCGACGGCGACGGCGATGGGGGCCGGCAGCGTCTTCGACGACATCGCCGTCACGGCGTCGGCGAGCGGCGGCGTGTCGATGGTCAACACGACCGGCACGACGACATTCGGTGACGGCTCGGGCACGGACCTGTCGCTGACGACGACCTCCGGCGCGGCGCCGGCGTTCTTGCTCAGCAACGCGGGCACGGTGTCGGTGCCGGCGCCCGGCACGGCGAACGCGAGCGCGACCGGCGGCCCGGCGATCGACGTGTCGGGCACGACGATCACGTCGCTGACGTTCGACACCGTCACGTCGAGCGCGAGCACGGGCGCCGGCATCCGCGTCGCCGGGCTGGGTGCGGCGCCGTTCACCGCCAACGCGTCGAGCTCGATCAGCGACGCCGGCGGCATCGATTTCGACCTCGACGGTGGCAGCGGCGCGGTGACCTACGACGGCGCGATCACCGACAACACGGGGCAGCTCGTGCGCGTGCAGAACACCAGCGGCGGGCTGAAGGACTTCAACGGCGCGATCGGCGGCGTCGCCGGCGCGGCGGGTGGCAACGTCGGGCTGTCGAGCAACACGGGCGCGACGATTCGCTTCGACGGTGGCGTGAAGCTGTCGAGCAGCGGTGCGACGCCGGCGCTGGGTTCGACGGGTGGCGGCACGCTTGCCGTGACCGATCCGGCGGCCTCGAACAACACGCTCGGCACGACGACGAGCACCGGTCAGGCGCTGAACGTCGTCGGCACGACGGTCTCCGACGACGACCTGACGTTCGAGAGCGTGCGCTCGAATACCGCGGCGAGCGGGATCGTGCTGAGCAGCACCTCAAACGCCAACGGGCGGCTGGTCGTGACCGGCGCGGGCGGGACCTGCTCGACCGCCGCGAACTGCACGGGCGGCGCGATCCAGAGCTCTACCGGTGCCGGGATCGCGCTGACCAGCGTCCCGGGCGGCGTCAGCCTCACCCGCGTCGCGGTCACCAGCGGTGCTGACGACGGCATCCGCGCGACGACGGTCAACGACGTCGATCTGGCCGACAGCGTCGTGACGAACAACGGCAACAGCCATGCCGGCGGCGCGGAGGAGCGCGGGCTGGACTACCTCAACGTCACCGGCACGCCGCAGGTCCTGCGGACCACGGTGTCGGGCTCGGATGACTCAAACGCGCACATCCGCAACACCGTGGCGGGCTCGACGACGCTGAGCGTCGACCAGTCGACGTTCTCGGGCTCGAAGTTCAACGCCGGGCTGCGGCTGCGCGGCGAGGGCGCGTCGGTGATGAACGCGACCGTCGTCAACAGCTTCTTCACGCTGAACGCCGATCCGGGCTTCTCGATGCAGACCGACTCGGCGAACACCGCGCAGCAGACGCTGCTGTTCAGCACCAACGAGCTCTCGGGCGGCAGCTCCAACGCGGTGTCGGGGCGCCCGCAGGTGTCGATCAACGCCGACAGCGCGTCGGTCGTCAAGGCGACGGTGACCAACAACAAGATCAAGAGCGCGGCCGGGGCGGAGGTGATCCTCAACACGCTGGCCAATCACACCGGCACGTTTGACGCCAAGGTCAACAACAACTCCATCGGCGACGCCCAGCCTGGCGTCCTCGACGCGCTGGCAGACGGCGGCTCGGCGATCTGGGGTTGGGCGCACGGCGACGGCGTCTCGCGGATGGAGATCCGCAACAACACGATCGCCAACTGGGGCGGCCGGGGCATGGAGCTGTCGCACAACGACGGCACCGGCGACGCGGACTACACGGTCACCGGCAACGTCTTGAGCAACCCCGACCTGACGTCGAACACCTTCGAGGGGATCTACATCTTCTCCGGCGGCGCGGCGGGCGATGCCAGCGACGTCTGCGTCGACATGGAGAACAACGACATGGACGGCATCGGCCGCCAGGGCGTCTCGGACATCGCGCTGGACCGCTTCACCGGCAACCTGCTGCGCTTCGCAGACTTCAACGACACATCGGTCGCGAACCTGCAGAGCAACCTGCGCACCAAGAACCCGCTAAGTTCGGCACTGACCGTCGAAACGTTCAGCTTCGGTCCAACCGCGACCCCCGACACGGCATGCGACCTGCCGGTCGGAACCCCGTGACGCACGACCCGACAGGAGGCCGCCGTGGCTGAGCCCTTCCTTTCCGAGATCCGGATCATGAGCTTCGTCTTCGCACCGAAGGGCTGGGCGCTGTGTAACGGCCAGCTCTTGCCGATCAACCAGAACCAGGCCCTGTTCTCGCTGCTCGGCACCACCTTCGGAGGCGACGGCCGGGTGAACTTCGCGCTGCCCGACCTGCGCGGGCGGGTGCCGCTGCACGTCGGCGCGTCGCACGCGCTCGGCGAGCGCGGCGGCGAGCAGGCGCACACGCTGTCGGTCGCCGAGCTGCCGCAGCACGACCACGTGATGAGCGGCTCGTCGACGAACGCCGACGTCGTCTCGCCCACCGACAACGTCGTCGCGCAGTCCAGTCAGCTGTACGGACCGCCCGCGCAGCTGACCGCGCTCGATCCCTCGACCAACGGCGCCGCGGGCGGATCGCAGGCGCATCTGAACCAGCAGCCGTTCTTGACCCTGTCGTTCTGCATCGCGCTCCAGGGCATCTTCCCGTCACCGAACTAGAGAGCGATTTCACATGGCACAGCCATACGTTGGCGAGATTCGCATCTTCGCGGGCAACTTCGCCCCCGCGGGTTGGATGTTTTGCGAGGGCCAGTTGCTCCCGATCTCCGAGAACGAGACGCTCTTCCAGCTCGTCGGGACCACCTACGGCGGCGACGGGGAGAGCACGTTCGCCCTCCCCGACCTGCGCGGACGCCTGCCGCTGCACCAGGGCAACGGCTTCGTCCTCGCGGAGACGGGCGGCGCCGAGGACGTCACGCTGACGGTCGCGCAGATCGCGGCGCACACGCATCCGCTGCTCGCCACGACCGCGGTCGGCACCGCCGCCAGCCCACAGGGCAGCGTGCTCGCCGCGAGCGGCTCGTCGAACGTCTACCGCCAGGGACCGGGCGCCGTGGCGCTGTCGAACCAGACCGTGGGACCGGTCGGTGGTTCCCAGCCGCACGCGAACTTCCAGCCGTACCTGTGCGTCGACTTCATCATCTCGCTGTTCGGGATCTTCCCGAGCCAGTCATAGGAGGCGTCATGGCCGATCCGTTCGTTGCCGAGATCAGGATCTTCCCGTTCAACTTCGCGCCCAAGGGCTGGGCCTGGTGCGACGGGCAGCTCCTCCCGCTCTCACAGAACACGGCGCTGTTCTCGTTGCTGGGTACGACCTACGGGGGGGACGGCAAGTCGACCTTCGCGCTGCCGGACCTCCAGGGCGCGGCGCCGATGCACCCGGGCCAGGGTCCCGGCCTGTCGCTCCACGACCTCGGCGAGTCGGGCGGCTCGGAGACGGTGACCCTGCTCGAGAGCGAGATCCCGGCCCACGCTCACAGCGTCAACGCGAGCAACGGCCCGGCGAACCTGCAGGCGCCCGCCGCGGATCGCGTGCTCGGCCGCGCCAACAACAACATCTACCTGGACAACCCGGGCAACCTCGTCGCGCTGGCACCGGAAGCGCTCGCGCCGGCCGGCGGCGAGCAGCCCCACAACAACCTCCAGCCCTACCTGACGTTCTACTTCAACATCGCGCTGCAGGGCGTCTTCCCGCCGCGGACGTAGCGATGCGGGTCGCGCTGCGCCCGGTCGGCGATGGCGACGCGCGGTTCCTGCTGGCCGTCTACGCGTCCACGCGCGAGCAGGAGCTCGCGCCCCTGCCGTGGACCGCCGAGCAGAAGCAGGCGTTCGTGGCGATGCAGTTCGCGGCACAGCGCGCGCACTACGCGCAGCACTACGACGGCCTGAGCGCCGACGTCGTGCTCGTCGACGGCGAGCCCGCGGGCCGGCTGCTCGTCGCGCGCTGGCGCGAGGAGATCCGGATCGTCGACATCGCGCTGCTGCCGGCGTTTCGCGGCCGCGGAGCGGGGGGCGAGCTGCTCGCCGAGCTCATGGACGAGGCGACCGAGATGCGCAAGCGGCTGAGCATCCACGTCGAGCGCGAGAACCGCGCGCTCTCACTCTACGCGCGGCTGGGATTCCGACCGGTGGGCGAGGCCGGCGTGCACCTGCGGATGCAGTGGGACCCGGCCGCCGTCACGTGAAGATCGCCTCGTAGCGCACGCCGCCGGCGTCGCGACCGATCGGGACGACGAAGATCTCCGGCGCGCCGAACGTGTCGTGCTCGAGGCGGTAGGTCGCCTGCGGGAGCAGGGGATCGGGCGGTCCCCGGAACGTGAGGCTGAACGGCTGCCTGCCGCCGGGACGGTCGCCGGCGGCGCTCGCCGCTTCGAGGACGAGCTCGACCGCCGGCGCCGTGCCGGGATCGATCGTGAAGCGCTCGCCGACGAGCGGCTCGAACGCTGCGAGGGTCAGCGCGGCGAGGTCCACGGCGCCGTCAGCAGTCCTTGACCGCCACGTGGCGGTCGGGGCCGACCGTCAGCGAGCGGCGCCCGTCGAGCAGCTCGAGCAGCTCGTTGCCGACGACCTCGCGCCGCCAGCCCTGCAGCGTGCGCACCTCGGGCGTCGGCGCGCCGTCGCGCATCGCGAGCACGATCGCCTGCAGGTCCGCGCGCGCGGCGATCAGCTCGTAGGCGAGCTCGAACTCCAGCGCGCGCGTGCGCACGAGCGCCTCGGCGAGCGCGATCACCGGCGCGTCGAGCGCGTTGGGCTGCGCGGGGCGATCGCCGACGGACGCGATCGGCGTGCGCCCGCGGCCGCGCTCGACGGCCTCGATGATCGCGCGGCCGCGGCGGCGCAGCGTCGGCTCGTTGATACCGCGGATCTGCTCGAGCTGCTCCATCGCGCCCGGGCGGCGCTTGGCGACCTCGATCAGCGCGGCGTCGCTGAGCACGGCGGGGATCGGGCGGTCCTGCGAGCGCGCGGTCTCCTCGCGCCACTCGACGAGCTCGCGCGCGATCGCGCGCAGCTTGGGGTCCAGCGAGTTGACGCGCGGCAGGCGCGCGAAGATCACGTCGGGGTCGCGCTCGTCGGTCGCCTGCGCAAGCGCGCGGCACTCCTCGCGCGCCCACTCCAGGCGCCCGAGCCGCGCCAGGCGCGCCTGCAGCGCCGTCGTCGCCTGCAGCAGGTGGCGGACGTCGTCGCGCGCGTAGTCGATCTGCTCGGCGCTCAGCGGGCGCGCGTCCCAGCGCGTGAAGCTCGCGCTCTTGGCGAGGCGCACGCCGAGCAGCTCGTGCAGCAGCGCCTCGTAGCCGAGCTGCGCGCGCAGCCCCGCGAAGCCGGCCGCGAGCTGCGTGTCGAAGAGGTTCGTGATCTCGGTCGCCCACACGCGGCGCAGCAGCGCGACGTCCTGGCGGCCGGCGTGCATCACGATCTCGACCGCCGGGTCGGCGAGGACGTCGGCCAGCGGGCCGGGGTTCAGCGCCCCGTCGAGCGGGTCGAGGACCTCGATGCGCAGCCCCTGCGGGCTCTCGACGGCGACCTGCACGAGGCACAGCAGCGTCTGGTAGCGCCCCTCGCCCATGAACTCCGTGTCGATGCACAGGCGGCCGCTGGCGCGGGCGAGGTCGGCGAGCTCGGCGACGTCGCTGCTGATGGCCAGGTCGTTCATGCGCCCCGCGACCCTATCGGCAGCGGCCGGCGGCGCGGTCAGCGATCGTGGTGTTCGCGATCGTCCTCGGCGGCGTAGCTCACGCGCAGCAGCCAGACCGAGGCCCCGCCGGCGAGCACGACGATCGCGAACAGCGCGCCGTAGATCGTCGGGCTGATCAGCAGCGTCACGATCACGGCCATGACGACGACCGCCAGGCAGACGAGGCCGGCGATCATGCTCTCAGCACGCTCGGCTCACTTGGAAGCGCGGCGGGGTCCAGGCGCGCGAGCAGCACCGCCAGCGACGGGCGCTCGCCGGGCTCGGCGAGGCCGACGGAGGCGGCGAGCTCGCCGCGCACGTCCAGCGGCGACTGGCCCGCGGCCGCGCGATCGGCGAGCGTCACGGCGCCGTGGCGCTTGGCCAGGCGGGCGCCGTCGGGCCCCAGCACGAGCGGCACGTGGGCGTGCGTGGGCGCGTCGAGCCCGAGCACCGCGGCGAGGTGCAGCTGGCGCGCGGTGGTGTCGAGCAGGTCCGCGCCGCGCACGACCTCGCCCACTCCTTGCGCTGCGTCGTCGATGACCACGGCGAGATTGTATGCGGGGGCGCCGTCGTTGCGGCGCACCACGAGGTCGTCGACAGCGTCTGCGCGCCAGCCGAGCAGGCGATCGCGGAACTCGACGATCGCGCCGCCGGCGCGCAGGCGCAGCGCCGGCGGGCGCCCGGCGCGCTCGCGCGCGGCCCGCTGCGCCGCGCTCAGCGACCGGCACGTGCCGGGGTAGGAGCCCTCCGCGGCGGCGCCGTGGGGCGCCGACGACGCCTCGCGGATCTCCGCGCGGGTGCAGTAGCACGGGTACACGAGGCCGCCGGCGTCCAGCCGTGCGATCGCGGCGGCGTAGAGCTCGAGCCGCTGCGACTGGCGCACGACCGGGCCGTCCCAGTCCAGACCGAGCGCGGCGAGGTCGGCGAGCTGCGCCTCGGCGACGCCCGGGCGCACGCGGGAGCGGTCGAGGTCGTCGATGCGCAGCAGGAACGCCGCCCCCTGCGAACGCGCGAACAGCCACGCCAGCAGCGCCGTGCGGAGGTTGCCGAGGTGCAGCGTTCCCGTCGGCGACGGGGCGTAGCGGCCGGTGGCGTCGAGCGGGCGCAGCGCCGCATTGTGGCGCGCGCTCGCGCGCGACGGCAACCCGGCCGCGACGCGCGCCGCTGCTAGCGTGGCCCGGTAGATGGCCGTCACCGACGAGCAGGCACGCGGCGCGCCGCTGCCGTGCGCACCCTGCCGCGGCACCGGCGCCGTCCTCTCGAACCTCGGCGGCGACCCGTCGCAGGTGACGTGCCCGTGGTGCGAGGGCTCCGGCATGCAGCTGCCGGGCCACGACGCGCAGGCGGCTCGCGCGGCGCCGGCGCGGTAGGCCGGCCGGCCGCGCGGCTCTCCGCCATCCGTCCAATCGCGCTTTCGGGCGCTGAAGATCGGCCGCAGACGGTCGATGAGCGCTGTGTGCAATAGCCGGCGCTGAGGTGCGAAGGGCAAACCGCTCGCGAGGGCGGGACGCAAAGTCACGGGGCTCCCGTCATGGAAGTCAGCCGGACTGCCACCACGGTCGTGGGGCTTCGCGGCAAGGACTGGGCACATCTCTATCCCACGGATCCTGGAGGGATCTCCATGCGCCAGAACCTGCGCGATCGCACCAAGGACGAATCCGGCTTCACGCTGATCGAGCTGCTCGTCGTCATCCTGATCATCGGCATGCTCGCCGCGATCGCCCTGCCCACCTTCCTCGGTCAGCGCCAGAAGGCGCGCAACGCGTCGGCGCAGTCGGATGCGCGCAACATGGTCAGCCATGTCGAGTCGTGCTACACGGACTCGCAGGACTACGGCAACTGCAACACCTCGGGCCAGCTCGGCTCGACGGGCCTGGTCTACGGCACGACGCCGTTGCCGACGGTTGGGGGCACCGTCTCGGTCGTGTCGAGCGCCTCCGACACGTACACCGTCAACGCGCTGAGCAAGAGCGACTGCATCTTCACGATCACGAAGACCGCCGGGTCCGGCAGCACTCGAACCAAGGCCGTCAAGTCCGGTGGCGCCGCCGGCAGCTGCGGCACCGGCACCGGCTGGTAGCCGCCTCCCACGACCAGCAGCTCACGCGGGCGGGCCTCCGGGCCCGCCCGTCGTCGTTGTGGCCACGAGGTCCGGCCGCCATCCGTCCACCCGTCGTCCCAGCCGTGAAGGGACGAGGCGGACGCACCGATGAGCGTCCTGTGCAAGAGCCGGAGCTGAGGCGCAGCGCTTCGCTGCAAGGGCCGAGCACACCCCTACTCAACGGAACCCTGGAGGGATCCCACATGCTGCAGAACCTGCGCGATCGCGCCAAGGACGAGTCAGGCTTCACGCTCATCGAGCTGCTCGTCGTCATCCTGATCATCGGCATCCTCGCCGCGATCGCCCTGCCGACCTTCCTCGGTCAGCGCCAGAAGGCGCAGAACTCGTCCGCGCAGTCCGATGCGCGCAACATGGTCAGCCATGTCGAGTCCTGCTACACCGACGCGCAGGACTACCAGCTCTGCCAGACGACCGCGCAGCTGCCGAACACCGGCCTGCAGCTCGTCAACACGAACCCGCCGACGGTCCCGGCCACGGTTTCGGTCAACTCCTCCGCGGCGGACACCTACCAGGTCAACGCGCTGAGCAAGAGCGGCTGCATGTTCACCATCACGAAGTCGGCCACGGGCACCGCCCGCACCAAGGGCGTCTCGGGCGCCGCCGACCCGAAGTGCGGCACCGGCACCAGCTGGTAGCCCCATCTGACGACCAGCAGTACACGAGGGCGGGCCTCCGGGCCCGCCCTCGGTCGTTCCCGGCCCCGCCGGCCGCCCGGGTCAAGCTTCCGCGCTCGCTGTCGATACAGACAGCGACCCGGCGCAGCGGCGCCGCACCCGCACTCGAGCCCCCGAGGAACGCCCTTCATGCCCATCGTCCTGCTGCCGGCCGCCGCCTTCGGGCTCATCATCGGCTCGTTTCTCAACGTCGTCGCCTACCGGCTGCCGCGTCACGAGTCGCTCTCCACGCCCGGCTCGCACTGCCCGTCGTGCGACGCGCCGATCAAGCCCTACGACAACGTCCCGCTGCTGTCGTGGATGCTGCTGCGCGGGCGCTGTCGCGGCTGCAAGGCGGCGATCGCGCCGCGCTACCCGCTGATCGAGGGCCTGACGGCGATCCTCTTCGCGGCCGTCGTCGCCGTGCACCTGCACGACACGGCGATGCTCGTGCTCGGGCTCGTGCTCGTAGCCTTCCTCGTGCCGATCGCGCTGATCGACGCCGAGACGCGCAAGATCCCCAACAGCCTGACCGCGCCCGCCGCGGTGCTCGCGCTCGTCGTCGGCACCGCGCTGGACCCGGGCGGCGAGGTCGAGCGGCTGATCGCGGCCGCCGCCGCGGGCGGCGTCCTGATGCTGCCGTCGCTGCTGCACCCCGCCGGGATGGGGATGGGCGACGCGAAGCTCGTCGGCGTGCTCGGTCTGTACCTCGGGCGCGGCGTCGCGCCGGCGTTCCTCGTCGCGTTCGCCGTCGGCACGGTCGTCGGCGTGGCGATCATGCTGCGCAAGGGCCTGCACGAGGGGCGCAAGACCGCGCTGCCGTTCGGGCCGTTTCTCGCCCTCGGCGGTCTCGTCGGCCTGCTCGCCGGCGACGCCCTCGTCGAGCTGTACCTCGACACGTTCTAGAGACGCCATGCGTCGAGCGATCCACACGCGCTTCAAGGCGCGCTCCGCGGACAGTCGATGAGAAGTGCGATGCCCTGCGCCCCGGCCACACGCACGCGCTCGCTGCGCTGCCTGTTCTGCGCGCAGGACGGATCGTTCCTCGTCGAGGCGCTGATCAGCGCGATGATCCTCGTGATCGTCGGCCTCGGCGTGCTGAAGTCGCTGGACCGCGGCAGCCGGCTCGGCGGCGAGCAGAAGATCCAGGCGGTCGCCGGCAACGTCGCGCAGAGCGAGCAGGAGGCGATCCGCGCGCTGCCGGTCTCCAAGCAGTCCAACCTGCACCGGCAGTCGACGCGCACGATCGGCGCGATCGCGTACGCGATCGACTCGCGCGCGGACTGGATCAACGACGTCGCCGGCGACGCCGGCTGCACGGTCGCCGGCTCGAGGGCCGACTACCTCAAGCTCACGACCGTCGTGTCGTGGGCGCGCCCGGAGGGGCGCAAGCCCGTGACCCTCCGGAGCCTGATCTCGCCCGGCGTGCGCGCCTTCGACTCCAGCCAGGGCTCGCTCGCGGCTCGCATCACCGACGGCGCCGGCCAGGCGGTCGGCGACCTGCAGCTCGGCCTGTACGGCACGTCGACGTACGTCAGCCCGACCAACGCCGCCGGCTGCGTGCTGTGGGGCTACCTCCCGGCCGCCGGCGCCTACCGGCTGAGGTTCCAGCGCCAGCCCGACTGGGTCCTCCCCAACGGCACCCAGAGCGTCGACGTGCCAGTGTCGATCGTCGCCGGGCAGACGTCGAACGTCGCGCTGCAGTACGACCAGGGCGGCTACGTCCGGACGAGCTTCGTCACGAAGCACAAGGGCGCCGGCGGCGCCCTGTTCGCGGCCAACCCTCAGGCAGCCCACGTCACGAACTCCGGCGGCGGCGGGGTCTCCACCGCCTTCCCGGTGACGGCGAGCGGCGGGACGAGCGGACTGCTGTTTCCGTTCGCCGGCGCGTACACGGTCCATGCCGACAGCTGCGCCGCCGCGGAGGTGCCCTGGCCGGTGCCGACGGCGGACCCCGAGTTCCCGGCCCCGCCCAACGCGGTCACGGCGATCGTCACCGGCGGCGCGACCGTGACCCGCCAGGTGCAGCTGCCGGCGCTGAACATCATCGTCTCCTCCAACGGCGTTCGGAAGGACCGGGCGATCGTTCGCGTCAAGACCCCGTGCGGCACGGTTTACAGGCGCACGACCGACGCCAACGGCATGATCGACGATCCCGGGTTCCCATACGCGGCGAACCTCGACATCTGCGTCTCCGACGGCACGCGCTACCAGCCGCAGATCCACTCCAACGCGAACTACAACGTCGACACGGTCGCATACGACATCCGGCCCGACGACCCGGTCGGGACGTGCCCATGACGCGCGCCCGGCTCGCCGACGAGAGCGGCTTCACGCTCGTCGAGCTGCTGGCCGCGATGATCGTCGGCATGATCGTGATGTTCGCGATCTTCGGGCTGCTCGACACGGCCGTGCGGCTGCAGGCGAAGTCCGTCGACGCGCTCGAGACGACCGATCGCGGCCGCGTCGCGATCGACCAGATCTCGCAGGGCTTCGCCTCGCGGATCTGCGTCGGCGAGGTCCCGTCGCTCGTCGACGCCGCCGCCGACCACGTCGAGTTCTACGCGAGCCTCGCGCCGGAGAGCAGCGCGGTGCGCCTGGTCGTGCAGCGCCGGCGCGTCGCGTTCAGCGGCACGTCGATCCGCGAGGACGTCTGGACGAGCAGCCCGCCGCTCGCCGCGCCGAACCTGCCGCCGGCGAACACGACGCCGCCCGCGCGCACGCGCGAGCTCGTCGGCGGCGTCCACGCCAGCGGCACGACGCCGATCTTCCGCTTCTACGCCAGGGACGGCACGACCGGCGAGCCGTCGGTGCTGCTGGCGACGCCGCTGTCGGCGTCGGACCGCAGCCGAGCGGTGCTCGTCGACGTGAGCTTCACGGCGCAGGGCAAGCGCAGCGACATCAGCACCGACTACAACAACCGCATCCTCGACGCGGGCTCCGCATGCGTCTGATCGCCGCGCTGCGCTCGCCGTGTCGCGACGAGCGCGGCTTCACGATGCTGACGGTCATCGTGGTGATGTTCTGCGTCACGCTGCTGTCGGTCGCGGCGCTATCGGCCGCCCAGAACGACCTCAAGCCGGGCTCGCACGACCGGGCGCGCAAGATCGCCTACGCGGCCGCCGAGGCCGGCGTGCAGAACTACGTCTACCACCTCTCGCAGGACCTGGACTACTGGGCGAAGTGCACGACCGGCGCGCTGCCGAACGCCGTCAACGACCCCTGGAACGGCACGAGCCCCGCGGACGATCCGCGCCGTTGGATGGCGATCCCCGGCTCGACCGCGCGCTATACGATCGAGCTGCTGCCGGCCGGCGGCGCCGCGGCCTGCTCGACGGCAGCGCCGGCCGCCACGATGATCGACGGCGACAGCGGGTCCTTCAAGATCCGCTCGACCGGCAGCGACCGCGCCGGCGGGGTGAAGCGCTCGATCATCGCGACGTTCCGGCGCAAGAGCCTGCTCGACTACCTGTACTTCACCGACAAGGAGACCCGCCCCCCGGACCTGTATGCGATGAGCGTCGCGAGCCGCACGACGCGCGAAGACGGAAACCCGTCGCGCAACCTCCTGGGCTGGGCGGCGGCGAGCTGCGATCGCTACTGGGGCGACGACCCCGCGCTCGGCAACCGCGGCAGTCAACGGTTCAGCGGCGACTTCCTGCATCAGACCGACGGGACGTGGCACCACTTCGACCTCTCCTGCGTGGAGCTCGGCTTCAACTCGACGGAGGTCGTGGCCGGACCGCTGCACACCAACGACGAGCTGCACAACGACTGCCCGACGCCGATCCTCGGCGACTCGATCGACGACCCGATCGAGACCTCGAGCCTCGGCCAGCTGCCGGTCACGCCCGCCAACCCGCGCGGCGGCTTTCTGACCGCCTGCTCGGACCCCGACTCGCGGGTGAACTTCTCCGACACGGCGACGCCGTCGGCCTCCTACGGCACGTGGAAGCCGCGCTCGCCCGCGCTGACCCTGCCGGTGACGAACGACGCGCTGCTGGGCGACACGGCCTCCGCGTACCGCTTCAAGGGCACGACGAGGATCACGATGTCCGGTACGTCGATGCACGTCACGGGCAAGCGGATGTCCGACGGCAGCGCCGTCGACACGTCGATGGCGATCCCGGCCGACGGCGTCGTCTACGTCGCCAACGACGGCTACTGCCCCGCCTACACGCCGGTCGACAGCGGCGGGGCGCCGAGCACCTGCGGCAACCTCGAGCTGCAGGGCGACTACGCCGCGAACGTCACGTTGACGGCCCAGAACGACATCGTGGTCATGAACGACGTCAAGCGCACGACGACCGGCTCGCCGTTCCTGATGGGGCTGATCGCGACGAACTACGTCCGCGTGTACCACCCGGTCACCGGCTGCACTCCCGCGTCACCGGTCACGTGCAACAACGTCACGGGCTGCACGAACGGCGCCGGAAGCCACCACGACGTCTCGATCGACGCGGCGATCCTCTCCCTGACGCGCTCGTTCATGGTCGACAACTGGTTCTGCGGCGCGATGCAGGGCGAGCTGCGCGTGCTCGGCGCGATCGCCCAGAAGTTCCACGGGCCGGTGGTCGGCGAGTTGCGCCGCTCCGGCTACGACAAGGTCTTCACGTACGACAACCAGCTGCGCTACCGGGCGCCGCCGCACTACCTGGACCCCGTCAACGCCCAGTGGCGCGTGCAGACCTTCAGCGAGCAGGTTCCGGCGCGCTGACCACGGCGCGGCCCGTCCCGGGCGAACGCGTGCACTAGCCTCGCCGTCGCATGCTGCTCGCCCTTCTCGGCGCCGTCGTCGGTGGCCTCGTCGCCGGCTCGCTGCTGAACGTCGTCGCCGTCCGCGTCGCCGCCGGCGGCTCGCTCGCGGATCCCGCGCGGTGCCCGCGCTGCAAGCATCCGCTGCGCGCAAGGGACAACGTCCCGCTGCTGTCGTGGCTGCTGCTGCGCGGGCGCTGTCGCGACTGCCACGCGCCGATCTCGCGCCGCTACCCGCTCGTCGAGGCGGGCACGGCGCTGCTGTTCGTCG
>JAWVGK010000178.1:0-4782 GCA_033855155.1 Solirubrobacteraceae bacterium
AACAGCGTCTTGACGTCGATGCGGCCGCCCGCCGAGGCGGGTGGGGCGTTGCGGTGGCCGTATGGCTGGGTGGCGTAGTCGGGCATGGCAACGGGGGACGCGGTGGTCGATCGCCGGCGTCCTTCGGGGTCGGGCCGGCGACGTGCGTCTCGCCACGGGACCGGCTGCCCATCCGGCGCGCGGGCTAATCACGCGTGCCAGGTACACAGTAGGACATGGCGATCGCCGGCCAGAGAACAAAGACGACGCAGAGACCGGGATGCCGTTCGAGGACCCGTGTGGCCTGGTCGCACCTCGAAAGGGCGCCCTGGCTCGGGGTGGCGCGGCCTCACACCTCGGCGGCCTCGCTCTTGGCGGTTCCCAGCTCTGCGTCGCAGCGCGACGGTAGCGCGGCCACGCGCGCGAAGGCAAGAGGCAGTCCGCACAAGAACCCGCAAGCAGCGTGAAATAGTCTCTGCGCCATGACTTCCGAAGACGTCTCCTGGGACCTTTCACCACTCGTGCACGGCGAGGGCGACGCGGGCGCCGACAGGCTGCTCGACGAGGCCGCCGCCCGTGCGCAGACCTTCGCCGAGGCCAACGCCGGCCGCGTCGCCGAGCTCGACCCGGCGGCGTTCGCCGCCGCCGTGCGGGAGCTGCAGGAGCTCTCCGAGCTCGCTGCCCGCGCCGGCAACTACGCGATGCTGCGCTTCAGCGTCGACACCGCCGATCCCGCGATCGGGGCGATGATGCAGCGCGTGCAGGAGAAGAGCACGGCGCTCGAGACGCAGCTGCTGTTCTTCGAGCTCGAATGGGCGGCGCTCGACGACGAGCGCGCCGGGCAGCTGCTCGCCGCCGACGGCCTCGACACCGCGCGCCACTTCCTGCGCTCCGCGCGCCGCTACCGCCCGCACCTGCTGAGCGAGCCCGAGGAGAAGATCCTCGCCGAGAAGTCGGTCTCCGGCGCCTCGGCTTGGGGGCGGCTGTTCAGCGAGCAGGTCTCGGCGCTGACGGTCGACCTGCCCGACGAGGACGAGCCCGTGACGCTCGACGGCGCCCTCGCCCGCCTGATGTCCGGCGACCGCGACGTCCGCCGCACGGCCGCCGAGAGCGTCACCGCCGCCCTCGAGACCGGCCTGCGCACGCGCGCGTTCATCTTCAACACGCTCCTGCACGACAAGGCCGTCGACGACCGCCTGCGCCACTACCCCAACTGGCTCGCCGCGCGCAACCTCTCCAACGAGGCCTCCGACGAGTCCGTCCAGGCGCTGCTGACAGCCGTCCGCAACCGCTACGAGCTGCCGCGGCGCTGGTATCGCCTGAAGGCGCAGCTGCTGGGGATCGACCGCCTCGCGGACTACGACCGCATGGCCGCCGTCACGCGCGACGACGACGATCCCGTCGACTGGGAGGACGCCAAGGAGCTCGTGCTGGACTCCTACGCGGCGTTCACGCCCGAGCTCGGCGACCCCGCGCGCGCGTTCTTCGACGAGCACCGCATCGACGCCCCGCCGCGGCCGGCCAAGCGCGGCGGCGCGTTCGCCGCCTACACGGTGCCCTCCGAGCACCCGTACCTGATGCTGAACTACACCGCCAAGCGCCGCGACGTGCTCGTGCTCGCGCACGAGATGGGCCACGGCCTGCACGCCGAGCTCGCCCGCCCGCGCGGCATCCTCGAGCAGCACACGCCGCTGACGCTCGCCGAGACCGCGTCGGTGTTCGGCGAGACGCTCGTCTTCCGGCGCCTGCTCGAGCAGGCCGCGACGCCGGAGTCGCGCCTGTCGCTGCTGGCGGAGTCGATCGAGGGATCGATCGCGACGGTCTTTCGCCAGACGGCGATGAACCGCTTCGAAGAGCTCGTGCACGGCTCGCGCCGCGAGCAGGGCGAGATCGCCGTCGACCACTTCAACGAGCTGTGGGTGCAGTCGCAGGTCGAGATGCTCGGCGACAGCGTCGAGCTCACCGACGGCTATCGCATGTGGTGGTCCTACGTGCCGCACTTCATCTCGACGCCCGGCTACGTCTACGCCTACGCGTACGGCCAGCTGCTCGCGCTGTCGATCTACAAGCGCTACGCCGACGAGGGCGAGTCGTTCGTCCCGAGCTACCTCGAGCTGCTGCGTGCCGGCGGCTCGCGCGGCCCCGAGGAGCTCGGCGCGATGGTCGGCATCGACCTCGCCGACCCGGGCTTCTGGGACAGCGGCCTGGACCTCGTCGAGGCGCAGCTCGAGGAGGCCGAGGAGGCCGCCAACGCGTCGCTCGCGCGCAGCTGATCGGGCCGCGCGTGGCCGAGCGGCCGAGCCCGGCCACGCGTGTTGCCACAATGAGCGCATGAGCGCACAGTGGCCGACCCCGGCCCCTCGCACGACCCCCGACCCACCCGCCGCCGGCCCCGACCCGGTGACGGTGCCCGTCTTCGAGCCCGAGCCGACCCCCGACAGCCTGTCGGGGATGCCGCAGGACCGCCCCCAGCCCCTGTGGAAGCGCGCCCGCGGCTGGCTGGTGGCGATCGGGCTGCTGGCGCTGAAGTTCGGCAAGGCCGCGCTGATCCTGCTCAAGGGCGCGAAGATCTTCACGACGGCGGGGTCGATGCTCGTCTCGGTCGTCGCCTACAGCTTCATCTGGGGCTGGAAGTTCGCGTTCGGCTTCGTCGCGCTGCTGCTCGTGCACGAGATGGGCCACGTCATCCAGCTGCGCCGCGAGGGGATCCCCGCGAGCGCGCCGATGTTCATCCCGTTCATGGGCGCCGTCGTGATGGCGAAGTCGCTGGGCAACGACGCGACGGCCGAGGCGCGCGTCGGCCTCGCCGGGCCGGTCCTCGGAACCGCCGGAGCGCTCGCGCTGATCCCGATCGCGATCAACACCGGCGACGACTTCTGGTACGCGCTCGCCTTCACCGGCCTGTTCTTGAACCTCTTCAACCTGCTGCCGGTGGTGCCGCTGGATGGCGGCCGGGCGATGGCGGCACTGTCGCCGAAGATGTGGTTCGTCGGGCTGTTCGGGCTCGCCGTGCTGGCGTTCACGTTCCCCAACCCGATCATCTTCCTGATCTTGCTGGTCGGCGGCTACGAGACCTACAAGCGCTGGAAGGCGCGCAAGTCCGGCGACGCGGAGGTGCTCGCGTTCTACGACGTCAAGCGCTCGCACCGGATCATCATCGCGGCCGTCTACCTCGCGCTGATCGTCGTCTGCGTCGTCGGGATGGACCTCACGCACATCCAGCGTGACATCCCGTCCAACAGCGGTGGCTTCTGAAGCCTGCCGGACGCAGGCTCGATAGCTTCTAGCCGGTGCCCGAGATCACGGTCGAGCGGCTGACGAAGCGCTACGGAGAGACGCTGGCGGTCGACGACCTGTCGTTCACCGTCGACGCGGGGCGCGTGACGGGCTTCCTCGGGCCCAACGGCTCGGGCAAGTCGACGACGATGCGCGCGCTGCTGGGGCTGATCCGCCCGACGAGCGGCCGCGCGCTCGTGCTCGGCAAGCCCTTCCACGAGCTGACGAACCCCGTGCGCACCGTCGGCGCGTCGCTCGATGCCCGCGACGTGCACCCCGGTCGCACCGGCCGCAGCCACCTGCGCACGCTCGCCGCCGCGGCGGGGCTGCCGAACAGCCGCGTCGACGAGGTGCTCGACATGACCGAGCTGACGCCCGCGCGCGACCGCCGCGTCAAGGGCTACTCGATGGGCATGCGCCAGCGCCTCGCGCTCGCCGCCGCGCTGCTCGGCGACCCGAAGATCCTGATGCTCGACGAGCCGGCGAACGGCCTGGACCCACAGGGCATGCGCTGGCTGCGCGACATCCTCGTCGCGCTCGCCGCCGAGGGCCGCGCGGTCCTGATCTCCAGCCACGTGCTGTCGGAGGTCGAGCAGACCGTCGACAGCGTCGTCGTGATCGGCGTCGGGCGCCTGGTGATGCAGGGCACGCTGTCGGATCTCGTCGCCGGCGACTCGCGGCCGGCGCTCGTGCGCTCGCCGCGGATGGACGACCTGCGCACGCTGCTGGAGGAGGCCGGCGCCAGCGCGACGCGCGACGGCCGCGCCGACACGATGCTCGTGCACGGATCGTCGCTCGAGCAGATCGGGACGATCGCGGCCGAGAACGGCATCCCGATCTTCGAGCTCACGCGCGCCGTCTCGACGCTCGAGGATCGCTTCCTCGAGCTGACCGGCGAGAGCGGCAACGTGCGATGAGGATCCTGCGCTCGGAGTGGCTGAAGATGGTGTCGGTGCCGACGACGTGGCTGCTGCTCGGCACGATGCTGCTGATCGAGGGCCTCGCCGCCGGCCTGCTCACCGGCCTCAGCGACGTCGCCGACCTCAAGGCGCGCAACCCCGCGACGCTGCTGATCGGCACGCCGCTGCCGACGGTCCTGATCTTCACGCTCGGCGCGCTGCTGGCGACCAACGAGTTTCGCCACGGGACCGCCAACCAGACCTTCGTCATCACGCCGCGGCGCGAGCGCGTGATCGCGGCGAAGCTCGCGGTCGGGCTCGTCGTCGGGATCGTGTCGGCGCTGCTGTACATCGCCGTCAACGCCGGGCTCGGGCTGTCGATCCTCTCCAACCGCGGCGTGCCGGTCGACGGCGACCTCGCGGTCAACGTCTACAGCGGCGTCGGCGTGGGGATCGTCATCGGGTGCCTGTTCGGTGTCGCGCTCGGCGCGCTGCTGCGCAACCAGATCCTCACGATCGTCATCGGCCTCGTGCTGTTCCTCGTGCGCGGCGTCGTCGCGCTGTTCATCGGCACGAGCGTCGGCAAGTACTTTCCCGGCGAGGCGCTGCTGTCGCTGCAGGGCACGCC
>JAWVGK010000179.1:0-9505 GCA_033855155.1 Solirubrobacteraceae bacterium
GCGGCCTCCTTGAGCGCCAGCGAGCCGGCGACCTTGAAGGCGATCTCCGAGGAGTCCGTGTCGTGGTACTTGCCGTCGACGAGCGTCACCTTGACGTCGACCATCGGGTAGCCGGCCTTGACGCCGGTGACCAGCGCCTCCTCGACGCCCTTGGCGACCGCCGGGATGAACTCGCTGGGCACCGAGCCGCCCTTGATCTTCGAGACGAACTCGAAGCCCTCGCCGGGGTTGGGCTCGATGTCGATGTAGACGATGCCGAACTGGCCCGAGCCGCCGGTCTGCTTGACGAAGCGCCCCTCGACCTTCTTGGCCGCCGAGCGGATCGTCTCGCGGTAGGAGACCTGCGGACGCCCGACGTTCGCCTCGACGCCGTACTCGCGCTTCATGCGGTCGACGAGGATCTCGAGGTGCAGCTCGCCCATGCCGGAGATCTCGATCTGGCCGCTCTCCTCGTTGGTCTGCACCTGGAAGGTCGGGTCCTCCTCGGCGAGGCGGCCGAGCGCGACCGACATCTTCTCCTGGTCGATCTTCGTCTTCGGCTCGACGGCGACCTTGATGACGGGCTCGGGGAAGTCGATGTTCTCGAGCTTCACCGGGCGCTCGGGCGCGCACAGCGTGTCGCCGGTCGTGATCTGCTTGATCCCGACGGCCGCCGCGATGTCGCCCGCGTAGACCGCGTCGACCTCCTCGCGGTCGTTGGCGTGCATGATCAGGATCCGCCCGACGCGCTCGGTGCGCCCGGTCGAGACGTTGAGCACCTTCGAGCCCGCGGTCAGCGTGCCGGAGTACACGCGGAAGTACGTCAGCTTGCCGACGAACGGGTCGGCCATGATCTTGAAGCCGAGCGCCGCGAACGGCTCGCCGTCGTCGGGCTGCAGCACGATCTCGTCGCCGTCGTCGCCGCCGCGCAGGACCTTGGTGCCCTCGATCGGCTTGACCTCCAGCGGCGAGGGCAGGTAGTCGAGCACCGCGTCCAGCAGCGGCTGCACGCCCTTGTTCTTGAAGGCCGAGCCGCACAGCACCGGCGTGATCTCGATCGACAGCGTGTGCTTGCGGATCGCCGCCTTGAGCATCGCCGTCGGGACGTCGGCCTCGTCGAGGAACAGCTCGGCGATCTCGTCGTCCATGTCGGCGAGCTGGCTGAGCAGGTGCTCGCGCGCCTCGGCGGCCGCGGCGGCGTGGTCGTCCGGGATGTCGATCGTGTCCTGGTCCTTGCCGAGGTCGTCCTTGTAGACGATCGCCTGCATCTCGACGAGGTCGATGATGCCCTTGAAGGCGGACTCGGCGCCGATCGGGATCTGCAGCGGCACGGCGTTCGCGCCCAAGCGCGTCTCCATCGTCTTCAGCGAGCCGGTGAAGTCCGCGCCGATGCGGTCCATCTTGTTGATGAACGCGATCCGCGGCACGGAGTACTTGTCGGCCTGGCGCCAGACGGTCTCGGACTGCGGCTCGACGCCGGCGACCGAGTCGAACAGCGCGATCGCGCCGTCGAGGACGCGCAGCGAGCGCTCGACCTCGACCGTGAAGTCGACGTGACCGGGGGTGTCGATGATGTTGATGCGGTGCTTGCGCCACTCGCACGTCGTCGCGGCGGAGGTGATCGTGATGCCACGCTCCTGCTCCTGCTCCATCCAGTCCATCGTGGCGGCGCCCTCGTGGACCTCGCCGATCTTGTAGGTCCGACCCGTGTAATAGAGGATGCGCTCGGTCGTCGTCGTCTTGCCGGCGTCGATGTGCGCCATGATCCCGATGTTCCGGGTCTTGTCCAGCGTGAATTCGCGTGCCATGGCTTCTCTTGGTCTCTATTCGGTCCTGAGCAACAAAAACGGGCCTCTCGGGCCCGCGCGCACGTCCGAGTCCTATCGGGAGCGTCGCGCTATGTGCTCGTGGTATCCATCGTGGGACGGGTTGCTCCGAGGCGGGCGCTGGTGAGCGCATCTGCCCGCGGAACGGCGTCGGACTATAGCAAAGGCCCCGCGATCCACCCGGCGCATTTGCCGCTTCTACACAGGCTTCTCGCCGCGACGGCGCTCGCCGGAGCGCTGCTGCTGCTCGCCGCCGAGGCGTCGCCGTTGTACACCGTCGTCGTCGGCGCGCTCGAGACCCCGCGCCGCAGCGTCACGGCCGGTGCACACCACGACTACGCGCTGGCGCTCGTGGCGCTCGCGGCGCTGGCGATGGCGCTCGGCGCCCTGCGCGGTGCGCGCGCCGCCGCGGCGGCGCTCGCCGTCCTCGGTGCGGTCGCGCTGCTCGTCGCGCTGGCGATCGACCTGCCGGACACCCGCGGCTCGGGCACGTTGCCCGAGGCGGTCGCGTTCGCCGACGCGCGAGCACAGGCGGGACGTGGCCTGGCGCTCGAGATCGCGGGCGGCGTGGCGCTGCTGGTCGCCGGGATCGGGTTGCTGTCGATCCCGCGCGCGCGAGAGCGCTGAACGCGCGTCATGTCGCCAAACGTGCGGATATAGCCCCTTGGCCGACACGACCGGTCGTCCGCGGCGCGCGGCGGCTGGGTCAGCCGGCGGCGGCGGCTGCGATCCAGTCGACCGGACGCAGGGGGAGCGCGAGCAGCGCCGGCCACGTCGCGGCGTCCGTCGTGCCCGTCGCCGGCAGGCCGCTCGCGGCCTGGAACGCGCGCAGCACGGCGTCCGTCGCGGCGGTGAAGCGCCCGCCGGCCTGGATCTCGACGCTCGGGTCGTAGGAGGCGAGGTGCTGCTGCATCCAGATCACCTGGTCGCCGCGCGAGCCGAGCTTCAGCGTCGGCCAACCCGGATCGGACGGCACGACCGTCGCGGGCGCCGGCAGGGTCAGCGTCGCCCACATCGGATCGGTCGCCGCCTGCCAGCTCCACCACGACACGCCGGCCGCGCCGTAGCCGGCCCAGATCGCGCGAAAGCGCGTCATGTCGACAGGCGCCGTCCCGCCGTAGGCCTGCCCGAGCGGCGCGATCGGCGCGCCGTAGATGCGGTTGTGCGCGACGGTGCGGGCGCTGACGGCGTCGACCGAGCCGCCGATCGCCTTCCAGTAGACCTGCGGCAGGTTCGCCTGCGCGGCGCCCGGCGCGAGGAACACGGAGTACGGGAACGTCGGGTGGTAGTCGACGTAGGGAAACGACGTCAGACCGAGCGGGTAGTCCGGGCCGATCTCGGCGCGCAGCGCCTGGACGTAGCGCTGCGCCGCGACGTAGCGCCCCTCGTAGCGCGTCTCGGCGTCGATGACGAGGCAGTCCGCGCCGTCGGCGACCGCGCCGGCGCCCGCGGTTGCCTCGCCGAGCGGGTCGGTGCCGTAGACGAACTGCCAGGCGCAGACGCGCAGGCCGCGATCGTGCAGCGCGTTGACGAGCTGCGGCGTGAACTGCCGCCACTCGTTGGCGGCGTCGGAGCTCTTGACGTAGACCGTGGTGACGGCGGCGGCGCGCGCCCGCGCGGCGATCGCATCGAGGTCGCCGGCCTCGCTGCGCGGCAGCTGCCAGATCCACATGCCGTTGCCGCGCATCGGCGCCGGCAGCGTGCCGTCCGATGTCGCGACGAGCGCGGGCCGCGGCGCCGGCGGCGCGACGACGACGATGTTGCGCGTGTTCGAGCGCCTGCCCGCGCGGTCGCGGACGACGACGCCGACGCGGCCGGCGGCGGTACCGGCGGGCACGCGCACCGACCAGCCGGCGCCGGTGCGGCGCAGCTTCGTCGCCAGCGCGCCGCGCGGCCAGCGAAACGTCACCCGCATCCCGGACACGAAGCCGCGCCCGCGCAGCTGGATCTGGCGCCCGGTCGCCACGCGCACGGCACGCCGGCAGGCGGCGGTCGTCGCGGGCACGCAGCGCAGGCCGGTCAGCCGCGGCGCGGCCGAGCGGGCGTGGGCGCTATCGGCGACTGCGAGCAGCGCCAGCACGTACACCAGGGCGCAGAACGCGGTCGCCAGGCGAAGCTTGCTCATCGAGAGCACCAACCACCGTGCGGCACGCAAGTAGCGTCGCACGAGCGGGCTGGCGCCGATGCAACGCAGCCGTCACCCGTGATCGGGCGGCGGCGCGGGAGCGCGTCCCGCGGGAGGCTCAGCTCACCAGCGGTAGTGCGCGAAGGCCTTGTTGGCCTGCGCCATGCGGTAGATGTCGTCCTTGCGCTTGTGCGCGCCGCCCTGCTGGGACTGCGCGTCGAGCAGCTCGTTGGCGAGCCGCATGGCCATCGTCTTCTCGCGACGCTGACGGGCGAACTCGACGAGCCAGCGGACGGCGAGCGTGCGCGCGCGGCGCGACGGAACCTCGACGGGGACCTGGTAGGTCGCGCCGCCGACGCGGCGGGACTTGACCTCGAGCACGGGCGTCAGCGACTTGATCGACGCCTCGAGCTGCTCGACGGGGTCCTTGCCGGTGCGCTCGCCGATGATCGCCAGCGCGTCGTAGACGATCTTCTCGGCCGTCGACTTCTTGCCGTCGAGCATGACCTTGTTGATCACCTGCTGGACGATGCGCGAGCGATGGACGGAGTCCGGCTCGATCGGCCTGATCTGGGCTGCGGCGCGGCGGGGCACTACTTCTTCTTCACGCCGTACTGCGAGCGCGCCTTCTTGCGGTCCGACACGCCGGCGGCGTCGAGCGTCCCGCGGACGACCTTGTAGCGCACGCCCGGCAGATCCTTGACGCGGCCGCCGCGGACGAGCACGACGGAGTGCTCCTGCAGGTTGTGACCCTCGCCGGGGATGTAGGCCGTGATCTCGATCGACCCCGTGATCCTCACGCGCGCGACCTTGCGCAGCGCGGAGTTCGGCTTCTTCGGCGTCGTCGTGTAGACGCGCGTGCAGACGCCGCGACGCTGGGGCGCGGCGACCTTCTTCTTGCGGCCCTTGCCGGACTTCAGGCCCGGGGTGGCAAGCTTCTTCTTGGGCGTCTTGCGCCCCTTGCGGACGAGCTGGGAAGTCGTTGGCATGCGGCGCGGAATGGTAGCAGCGATGGGTTCGGCGACGTTCGCGGCTCAGCCCGCCGCCGGCACCGGCGTGACGGCGATGCTCGACTTGCGCCGTCCGTCGAGCGCCGGGTAGCCGAGCCGGTAGGTGGCCCCCGGCACGTGGGCGATCGTGCGCGTGAACGCCGAGCGGCCGTCGACCTTCAGCGTCTCGATCTTCTCCCAGTCCTTGTGCGGGCGCTGGCGCTGTAGGGTCACGGTCTTGCGACCGGCGCCGAGGCGCAGGCGACCGTAGATCAGCACGCGGCCCTTGCTGCGCAGCTGCGCGAACAGGCCGGCGAGGAACGTCTTCGCGGCGATCTTGTCCTTGCCGCCGGCGAGCAGCAGGCCGGTCGAGTACTGGCCGAACGGGCGCGCCTTGCTCTCGGAGACGCGCTCCTTGGACGGCGGCTGGTCGCGCAGCAGGAACTGCGCGAACGAGCGCACCTGGGGGATGCGGTCGGCGAGGTACTCCGACCACGTCAGCCAGCGCGCCTGCGTCAGCTGGTCGATCGTCGGGCGCCCGGCGACCGGTTGCGTCTCGTAGCCGAACTCGGTCAGGAAGATGTTGCGGTTGGCGGGCGCGAGGCGGTGCGTGCGCACGAGCGTGTCGAGCGTCTTGGCGAGCTGCGGCAGGTCCGCCATGCGCAGGTCGTCGAGCTCGACCGGCGGCTTGCTCTTGCGCGACGGGCGCTCGTTCTGGGAGTACGGGTGATGGGCCCATCCGTCGCCGGGCAGCATCGTGAAGTTCACGCAGTCGCCGGTCGTGACGGGGTGCAGGGCGCGGTCGACGCACGCGAGGTCGCGCAGGAACTCCAGCGGCGGGACCGGCCCCACCCCGCGCACGCCGCCGGTGCTCGACGTGTTGCCGATCAGGACCTTGACGCTGCGGCTCTTGCGGGCGGCCTTGACGGCCGCGTAGCCGGCGCGCAGCATCGCGCGGTAGACGCGCGGGCTGGCCGGCGTCGTGTGGTCGGCGTTCCACTGCGGCAGCAGCAGGCCCTGATGGTTGGGCTCGTTCCAGAGCACGAAGCGGTCGACCTTCGGCAGGCGCTCGCTCGGCGCCGGCGCGGCGCCCGTGGCCTCCTGCGCGGCGCGCGCCGGCGGCGGTGGTGGTGGAGGTGGCGGTGGTGGTGGCCCCAGCAGCGGCAGCGGCGGGATCGGGAACGGCACGAACGGCTGCAGGATCGACTGGATCAGCGACTCGTCGGGCGTCGGAGCGGGCGGCGGGGTGCCGGGCGGCTCGACGGGCGGCGTGAAGGCGCCCGAGTAGCGCAGCGCGACGGCGGTCGCGAAGTCGGCGAACGCCTGCGGGTCGATGTTCGCGCGCGCGCGCGGGCCGGGGTCCGTCGTCGCCCAGCGCGGCGCCCAGAAGCCGATGTCCATGAGCACGCGCAGGCCGCTGGCGCGGATCGCGCGCACGGCGGCGTCGAGCGCCTTCCAGCGCCCCTGCTCGTAGGAGCCGGGGTCGCGGGCGTCGAAGCCCTCGGGCTTGAGCGGCTGATCGACGGCGCGCGTGAGCGTCGACCAGCCTGCGGTGAGGCGGACCGTGTCGATGCCGAGCCGCTTGGCGCGTGCGGCGGCGGCCTCGATCTCGGCCGCCGGCCGGAACAGGAACAGGCCGTCGTCCTGCAGGATCGTCTCGAGGCCGCGCGTGACGACGGCGCGCTTGGCCTTGGGCTTGGGCTTCGCCTTGGCGGCGGGCTTGGCCTTGGGGCTGGGCGCGGGCTTGGGGTTCGCAGTGGCTTTCGCGGCGTTCGGCGCGGGCTTCGCGGCGGAGCTCGCGGGGGCGCCGGCGAGCAGCGCGACGGCGAGCGCGAGCGGCACGGCATGCGGCAGCGGGCGCCTCATGCGCGCAAGTGTGCCCGTTGGCGCGGCGCGATGCGGCGCCAGGGTTCCGGCCCGGCGCACGGCGGGGTCGCAACGGCGGCCGCCCGTCGGCGGGTTCGCCGGCGCGGGATGGCTAGGCTGACGTCGTGCCACTGGACCCACGAGGCCGGGTCGTGCCCCGCGCGACGCCCGGCGTGCCCGACGCCGCGGACGCGCAGTTCGTCGTGCGCGAGGGCGGTCGTCACGACCTCAGCGCGATGGCCGACAACCTCGAGGGCGGCTTCGCCTCCTACCGCACGTGGTCGCACAGCGGCTGGGAGCCGCCGCTGCGCACGGAGATGCTGCTCGGCATGCTGCAGCGCTTCACGACCGACGGCTCGTGGAGCTTCATCGGCCTTGCCGACAACGTGCCGGCCGGTCATGTCACGGCCCGGCCGGAGGTCGACGAGCAGGAGGCGCCCGTGCCCGGCACGGCGCGGCTGACGCACCTGTTCCTGCGTCGCGACTACTGGGGCAGCGGCCTCGCGACGATCCTGCACGCCAGGATGCTCGACAGCATGCGCGAGCGCGGCTATGCGCGGACGGTGCTGTGGACGCCTGTCGGCGCGGCCCGCGCACGCGGGTTCTACGCCAAGCACGACTGGCAGCCGACCGGCGCGCTGGATCCGGACAACAGTCTCGGGCTCGCGCTCATGGAGTACGCGCTCGAGCTGCCGCCGGGCTGACGCGCGCCGGACGCAAGACCGACACCGTGCCGACCCGGCGTGCCGACGCCGGCCGCGTGGCACCTGACCAGCGCGACAGGCAACCCGGGCGCCACTACGCGCGGGCCGCAGCCCGCCGACGAGCCCGGAACGGGCTCAGCCAGCCGCGGGCGCCGCGGCGGCGCGCTGGGCGGCGCGCACGGGCGCCGGCGTGAGCGCCGAGGCGACGATCACGAGCACGAACGCGACGGCCTGCACGATCACGCCGAGCGTGTCGCCGGGCAGCGGGTCGCCGAAGACGATGATGCCGCCCGCGATCGTCGCGATGTTCGCGGCGGTGCCCGTGATCGCGATCACCGCGACTGCCTCGCCGACCTGCAGCGAGCGCGCGGAGGCGTAGAACGCGGCCGCCGAGCCGACGAGCGCGACCCACAGCCACGGGCTCAGGACGATGCCCATGAAGCCGTCGGGTCCGACGATGCCGGTCAGCGCCTTGACGCCAAGGTTGCAAACGCCGAACAGGATCCCCGCGGCGGCGGCGAGCATGATGCCGTGGTGCTCGGCGCGACCGCCGAGGCGCGGGCCCATGATGAACAGCGCGCCGAGGCCGAACAGTCCGGTCTCGAAGGCGACCATCGCCGGGACCGAGAAGCGCGAGTGCGCGCCATGGCTGGCCGGCAGCGTGATCGCCAGCAGCACGAGCCCGACGAAGGTCAGGCCGAGGCCCCACCACTGGCGCTTGCCGACCTTGAAGCCGAACAGGCGGTCGGCCATGACCGCGAGCAGCACGAGGCCGCTGGACAGGACGACCTGGACGACCGACAGCGGCGCCAGCGAGATCGCGCCGACGTGCAGGATCCACGCCGCGCCGCCGACGCCCATGCCGATCGCAAACCAGCGCTGGCTCCACAGCGAGCGAGCGGTGCGCAGCGGGTGGCGGATGTCGACGTCACACGCGCAGCAGGCCCCGCGATGCTTGTACAGGAACGCCAGGTTCGACGCGAAGGCGCACAGCAGCGCGAGGAGGATTCCGAGTTGAAGGCTCATGAAAGGTCACCCGGCGGCAGGCGTCGTTGCGGTTGCACGTACTGGCGGGCGGTACTCACCCATCGACAGCCCTGCGCGCATCCTTGACGCTCCCCGGTCGCAGGCAGGCTAGCGAGAACGGTCCGTCCGCGCGGCGTCCGAGCGTCTTTCGGCGCAGATTCGTCGCACTTGCAGGACGACCTGCAACGACTCGCGGCACCCGCGCGTTCATGCCATTCGGACGGCCAGGATCGAACGGACGTCCAGCGGACGCCGCCTGTCAGTGGACTTGTGGGGGCTCTGCGAGTGCCGACGAAGCGCGCGCCCGAAACCCGGACGCGCGCTCGCCAGCGGATGGCGCTTACGAACCCTCGGGCACGTCGAGGTCGGCGAGCTCCTCGGCGAAGCCGGTGTCCCCGCCGCCGGTGCCCATCTCCTCGAGCGACGCGATGTCGTCGTTGAACGCGGCGCCGAACCCGCCGAGGCCGTCGCCGTCGCCGAGCCCGAGCTCGGCGGCGATCTCGTCCTGGTCGAGCAGGCCGACGTCGTCCATCGCCCGCGGCAGCGGCTCGGCCGGCTCGATCTCGATGCGCCGGTAGCGCTTGAGGCCGGTGGCCGCTGGGATCAGCTTGCCGATGATGACGTTCTCCTTGAGGCCGTTGAGGCGGTCGATCTTGCCCTCGAGCGCCGCATCGGTCAGCACCTTCGTCGTCTCCTGGAAGGAGGCGGCCGAGAGGAAGGAGTCGGTGTTCAGCGACGCCTTCGTGATGCCGAGGATGATGTCCTCGAACTGCGCCGGCTCGCCGCCCTTGGCGATGACCTCGTTGTTGATGCGCGCGAACTCGAAGCGGTCGACGAACTGCCCGGGCAGGTAGTCCGTGTCACCCTTCTGGTCGACGCGCACCTTCTTGAGCATCTGGCGCGCGATCAGCTCGATGTGCTTGTCGTTGATGTCCACGCCCTGGGACACGTAGACCTCCTGCACCTCCTTGACGAGGTACTGCTCGGTCA
>JAWVGK010000180.1:0-3334 GCA_033855155.1 Solirubrobacteraceae bacterium
CAGCAGTCCTCGTGGAAGGTCTCCGAGGAGATGCAGGTCCTGTCGGAGGCGATGTACTCGGCGCGCGAGCTGGCGATGACGCGCATGGAGGAGGAGGCCGACCAGCTCGGCGCCGACGGCATCGTCGGCGTACGCCTCGACGTCGGGCGCTACGAGTGGGGCGAGAACATGGCCGAGTTCATCGCGATCGGCACCGCGATCAAGCACCGCGAGGGGGAGCTGCACCGCGCGCCGAACGGACGCCCGTTCACGAGCGACCTGTCGGGCCAGGACTTCTGGACGCTCATGCGCAGCGGCCACCGTCCGGTCGGGATGGTGATGGGCTCGTGCGTCTACCACGTGGCGCACCGCGGGATGTTCCAGGCGCTCAAGCAGGCGGGCCAGAACGTCGAGCTGCCGAACTTCACGCAGGCGCTCTACGACGCGCGCGAGCTGGCGATGGAGCGCATGCAGACAGAGGCCGAGGCGGTCGGCGCCGAGGGGATCGTCGGCGTGCAGCTGTCCGAGCGCAGCCACGGCTGGGGCAGCCACGTGATCGAGTTCTTCGCGATCGGCACGGCGATCGTGCCCTACGGCGAGGACCACGTGATCGCTGCGCCGACGCCGGTGCTCGACCTCAGCTGAGACTCGGGCCGCGGGTGGGCGCCGGCGGGCGTCGCGCAGGATCCAGCGGCGGGCGACGAGCGCGGTGGCGCCGAGCGCGAGCGCGGTGCGCGCCGCCGCCGCGGGTGTACGTTGGGCGCGTGCGCAGGCTGCTCGCTCCCGTCGTCGCCGCGGCCCTGCTCGGCGCCGCGACGACCGCCGTCGCGGCGCCCGCGCCGGCGCCCACGACGACCTCCTACGCGACGATCGGCGGCGACCCGCACGCGCCGTACTCGCGCCTGCGCGCGCTGCCGGGATCCAAGCGCGTCGTGCGCGAGGATCTCGGCGCCCGCGCGCGCAGGGGGCGCCTCGCGCGCCGGGGCTCGCTGCTGTACTTCGCGCAGCTGTCGGACTTCCAGCTCTCCGACGAGGAGTCGCCGGTGCGCGCGGAGGCGCTTGACCTCGTCGGCACCGCCTTCCTCTCGGCTTGGCGTCCGCAGGAGGCGCTCGAGCCGTTCACCGTCGACGAGGTCATCCGCCAGGTCAACCGCTTCGACGCCAGCCCGATCCGCAGTCGCGGCCGCCGCCACGCGCGGCTCGCACTGACGATCACGACCGGCGACTCCGCCGACAACCAGCAGGTCAACGAGGTCAAGTGGGTCGTGCGGCTGCTCGAGGGCGGCCGGCTGGACCCGAACTCCGGCGTCGAGAGCGGCGTCTGCCGGGCGCTGGGGGCGCCGGCCGGCGAGGCCGCGCGCTACACCGGCGTGCAGGACGACGACGACGTCGTCGAGTCCGGGCGCTTCTACGATCCCGACCGGCCGGCGGGCGCGTTCGCGGCGTGGCCGCGCTACCCCGGGCTCATGGACCGCGCGCAGCTGCCGTTCGAGGCCGCCGGCCTGCACCGGCCGAGCTACGTGACGTTCGGCAACCACGACGGCGAGGTCCAGGGCAGCATCCACGCGCTGCAGGTGCTCGACGACCTCGCGCGCGGCTGCCTGAAGCCGCTGACGCTGAGCGGGCTGGCGGGGCTCGGCGTGCTCGCCACGACGCCGGGCGGCACGATCGTCGTCCCCGCCGACCCCGACCGCGGCTTCGCGGACCGCCCGCGCTACAAGGCGCTGCACGCCACCGGCCACCAGGCCGACGCGCACGGCTTCGCGTTCGTCGACGCGGGCGAGCTGGCGGCGTCGCACGGCCAGGCCGCGTACTACGCCTTCAGCCCGAAGCCGGGGCTGCGGATGATCGCGTTGAACACCGTCGCCGAGGGCGATCAGCTGAACTCGAACGGCAACCTCGACGACCCGCAGTTTCGCTGGCTGAGCCGCGAGCTCGACGCGGCCGACGCCCGGCACGAGCTCGTCATCCTCTTCGGCCACCACCCGATCGGCAGCCTCACCAACGACGCGCCCGACGAGCAGGCCGGAAGCTGCGCGCTGCGCGCGGTGACCGGTCCCGGCTGCGACCTCGACCCGCGCGACTCCAAGCCGCTGCGCTTCGGCGCCGACCTGCGGGCGCTGGCGCTCGCGCACCGCAGCGTGATCGCGTACGTCGCGGGGCACACGCACGAGAACCGCATCACGCCCTTCACGCGGGCCGGCGGCGGCTTCTGGGGGATCGAGACGGCGTCGGAGATCGACTGGCCGATCCAGTCGCGCCTGCTGGAGGTCATGGACAACCGCGACGGCACGCTGTCGATCTTCGGCACGTTGCTCGACCACGGCGCGGCGCTCGCGACGCCGGCGCCCGGGACGCCGGCGGCGACGTTCGGCCCCGAGGCGCTCGCGTCGCTCGCGCGCGAGTTCGCCTACAACGATCCGCAGGCCGGCGTCGAGCGCGGCGCGCAGGGCGCGCCGCGCGACCGCAACGTCGAGCTGGTGCTGCCCGATCCCCGCGCCGGCGACCGCCCGAGCGCACCGTGAGCGAGCGGCCCCTGCGGGCGCTGACGTCTCGACACGGCGCCAAACGGGCAGGGGGCTGACGATGAAGCTGGGACTCGAGGGCAAGGCCTGCATCGTCACGGGCGCGACGCGCGGGATCGGCCTGGCGACGGTGCGCCTGCTCGAGGCCGAGGGCGCGCACGTGCTCGCCGTCGCGCGCTCGGGCGAGGACGCCTTCCACGCCGACGTCACGAACGCCGCGGACGCGGAGCGGATCGTGGGCGAGTGCGTCGCGCGCTTCGGCGCCGTCGACGTGCTCGTCAACAACGCCGGCACGAGCTTCGTGCGGGCGCTGGAGGAGCTCGACGACAACGACTGGCAGGGGCAGTGGGAGCTCAACGTCATGGGCCCGATGCGCCTCATGCGCGCCGCCGCGCCGCGGATGGCGGCCGCCGGCGGCGGGCGGATCGTCAACGTCTGCTCGTCGTCGGGCAAGCGCCCGTCGCTGACGAACGCCGCCTACTCGGTGACGAAGGCCGCGCAGCTGTCGCTGTCGCGCCACTTCGCCGACCGCTGGGTCGGCGACGGCGTGCTCGTCAACGCGGTCGCGCCCGGCCCCGTGTCGTCGCCGCTGTGGCTGGCCGACGGCGGCCTTGCCGACCAGGCCGCGCAGGCGCGCGGGGTCACGCGCGAGGAGGCGCTCGCCGCGCAGCAGGCGAAGGTCCCGCTCGGGCGCTTCGCCGAGCCCGAGGAGATCGCGGCCGTGATCGTCTTCCTGTGCTCGGCGCGGGCGAGCACGGTCGCCGGCGCGGCGTGGTCGGCCGACGGCGGCACGGTGCCGACGTTCCTGTGACTGATAGGACTTCGGTCCC
>JAWVGK010000181.1:0-4548 GCA_033855155.1 Solirubrobacteraceae bacterium
GTGCGCGACGAGATCGACGTCCGCGTCGTCTCGCTCGACAGCCTCGTCGGCAGCGGCGCGATCGCGCCGCCGGACGTGCTGAAGATCGACACCGAGGGCGCCGAGCTCCAGGTGATCGAGGGCGCGCGCGCGACGATCGCCCGCCACCGCCCGGCGATCGTCTGCGAGCTGCACGACACCAACGCGGCGTTCGTCGCGCTGATGGACCAGCTCGGCTACGTCACGACGAACCTCGACGGTCCGGCCGCCGTGGCCGGCGCCGGGCCGATCCACGCGCTCGCCCAGCCGCGCGCCTGACGCTCAGACCAGCGGGGTGCGCGGAGCGTAACGGTGGTGCAGCATCAGCGAGTTGCCGTCGGGATCCTTGAAGAACGCCATGTGGCAGACGCCCGAGTCGATCGCGTCGGCGAACGCGACGCCGCGCGACTCGAGCTCGGCGCGTGCCGCCGCGACGTCGTCGACGCGCAGCGCGATCGGGCTGCCGAGCGGCGCGAACGTCATCCCGACGGCGGCGGCGTCGAGCACGCTCAGCGTGAGGTTGCCGGTCTCGTACTCGGCGCCGACGGCCGGCGCGTCGCCGCGCTGGTAGACGGCCGAGCACGGCAGGCCGAGCACGTCAGCGTAGAAGTCACGCGCGGCGACGAGATCCTGCGTCGGCACGGTCAGGAAGTCGACGCCCGTCACGAGCGTCGTCGGGGCGGTGGTCATGGCTGCTCCTCGGAGTCGGTGTGCGCGAGACGCGCTTCACCGGCCGCAGTACAGCACGCCCGCCGCCTTGGGCTACGCCGCGTCGCCGCCGGGGCCGGGATCGCCCGACGGGCGCAGCGGCCGGCGGGGGCGCGGGCGCGGGCGCGGCGAGCGGCGCGCGGGATCGCGCTCGCGCGAGTGCAGCGGCACGACGCGCGCGAGCGGCCGCGGATCGCCACCGAGGAACGTGTCGATCGACGTGGGCTCGAGCCGGCGCGGCAGCTCGGTGACGCTGGGGGTCGTCATCGGATCGGGTGGCGTCGAGGGGGCATGTGTGAAGGAGCGCGTCGGGTCCTGTCCTGATTCGTGCGGTGCGTCACAGTCCTTTGGATCACGCGGCGGCCCGATCCATGGCCATCTCGGCTTCATGACGCCGCTCCGCGGCGCCGGCGACGCGGCAGGCGCAGCGCGCGCGAGTCGCGCGGGCGCTCGAGATCGGCGGCCGGGAAGCCCTCGAAGCACGGCCCGCCGGTCGCATGCTGGAAGACCGCGAGCGTGAAGACCTGCGTCAGCGCGACGCTCGCTATCCACACGAAGACCGCCGCGATCGCGCCGCCGACCATCGCCAGCAGCCCGAGGACCGTCAGGCCGGTGACGTAGAAGACGAAGCCGATGAGCATCAGCCCGAAGACCGGCAGCATGACCATGAGCGTCGCGAGCGCGATCGGCGTCGCGCCGCCGAGGCCCTCCGCCCAGCAGCCGCCCACGATCGCGGTCGAGCGCCGCAGCGCCCGCACGGGCCCCCGACGCTCGAGCACGAGCGCGGGCACGACGAAGAAGCTCGCGACCGACCACGCGACGCCGACGAGGAGCTGGCCGATGCCGAGCGTCAGGCGCTCGAGCAGCTGCAGCGCGAGCCCGACGGTCGTCGTCAGCACCGACCAGCCGGCGATCGCGCCGAGGCGCCGGCTGGCCGCGGCGAGGCCGTCGGCGATCCCGGCCGGCTCGCCGTGCCAGCGGCGCGCGACGACGTGGACGAGCGCCACGTTGCAGAAGATCGTCGCAAACGAGACGAGGTAGGCGGCGAGCCAGACCGGTGCGACGACGCGGACGGCGTCGGGGCCGGTGTGCAGGCGCCGCGCCAGCGTCGCCGTCGCGATCACCGCCGCGAGGGCGAACAGGGCCGCGAGCAGCGGCAGCGCCAGCAGCCGGCGATCGTGCGCGAGCACTTCCCACGACACGCCCGCGAGACGAAACCCGCGCGCGATCCGCCCCTCCCACGAAGCGGGGGGATCGACGGCGGTTTCCGGAGGGGCCTGCGGGCGATCCATCGCCGAATCTGTATCGGCATGGCGCCGCTCGCTCCTGAGTGGGGTCCAGACCCCAAATCGTGCTAGCGCGCGAGGGACTCGACGGCCTGGCGCAGCGCGCGCGCCGTCGGCTCGGGCGCGTACGCCGCGACACGCTCGGCGGCGCGCTCGCGCAGCGTCGCGCGCAGCTCGCCGTCGGTGGCGACGATCGCCAGCAGCTCGGCGATGACGCTCTCTCCGTCGTCCTCGCCGAGCAGCAGGGCGGCGTCGCCCGCGACCTCCGGAACGCCGCCGACCGGCCGTGCGATGACCGGCACGCCGAAGTGGAATGCCTCCAGCAGCGGGATGCAGAAGCCCTCGTGCTCGGACAGGCACAGGAACGCCTGCGCCGAGCGGTAGCGCTCGGCGAGCTGCTCGCGCTCGAGGCCCGACTCGATCGTGATCGCGCCCGGCGACAGCTGCATCGCGAGCTCGCGCATCGCCGCGTCGTAGGCCCAGTTGACCGGCGCGCCGACGAGCACGAGCCGCGCGTCGGGCGCGTGGCGGCGGCGGTAGAGCTCGAACGCGCGCATGACGGCGTCCTGGCGCTTGTGCGGCGCCAGGCGCCCGACGAACAGGATCGTCGGGGATGCGGACCCGCCCGCCCGCGCGGCGCCGCCGCCGCCGTCGCCGCGCGGCGCGCCGAGCTCGGCCGGGTCGAAGAGGATCGGGATGACGATCTCCGAGCCCATCTCGCGTGCGTTGTACAGCGACACGCCGGCGACGACGTCGGCGGCGGCGGCGAACTGCGGCAGCTGCTTGCGCCCGAGCGCACAGACGACGGCGGCCTGCGGGTCGTGATCCCAGAACCAGCGCGCCGGCGTGATGTTGTGCGACAGCAGCAGCTTGCGGTTGGGCAGGTCGAGCACCGCGCGCAGCTTCGGGGCGTAGGCGGAGTAGTGGATCAGCAGCACGTCGCCGGGGCCGGCGTCGAGCGAGCGCAGCGGCGCGATCCTGCTGCCGACGCGCGGGTCGATCTCGGCCGCGACGTCGCGTCCGTCCCACCCCCACGCGCGAAACAGCGCGCGAAACGCGAACGCCTGCGTCGTGACGGCGTCGTACGGGCCGGCGCCGCTGAGGACCTGATGGACCCTCACGGGTCGGGCGTCCGCGGCGCGGCCGGCGACACCGCGGCCGCGCCTCCCGCGCCCCCGGCGCCGTCCGCGGCGCTCTCGCCTGCGCCGTCCGCGCCTCCCGCGCCCCCGGCCCCGTCCGCGCCGCTCTCGCCGGCACCCGGCTTGCGCGCCCCCTGCTCGCGCGCCTCCTCGAGCCGCGCCACGCGATCCTCGAGCTCGGCCGTCCGGATCAGGACGTTGAGGTTGAAGCGCGTCTGCTGGGACTGCAGCTCGCGGAGGTACTGGCGCATGAAGTGGATGAGCTTGCGCTTGAACCACGTGATCGGCGCGCCGAGCCGGCGCGTCGACACCATCAGCTCGACGTCGGGCTCGATCGCCGCCCATTCCATGAGCTGCTCGATCGAGACGCGCTCGGTCGGCTCGATCGCCATCCCGGGCGCCAGCTCGTCGTCGCGCTTCGCGGCGGCCGCGCGCGCCGCCGCCAGCGCCTGCTCGGGCTTCATACCCGCTCGCCCGGAGGCTCGGAGGGCACGGGAGCCGCCGCCTCGTCGGACGTGCCCATCAGGCGGTGGTAGAAGGGCATGCCGTCGCCGACCGGCCCGTCGAAGATCTTCTCGCCGCCGTCGAGCACGATCAGGCGCTCGCACGTGCGCTCGATCAGCGCCGAGTCGTGCGAGACGAGCACGAGCGTCGCGCCGGCCGCGATCTGCTCGGCGATGCGCCCCTCGCACTTGCGCTGGAAGGCCTCGTCGCCGACGGCGAGCACCTCGTCCAGCAGCAGGATGTCGGGGTTGATGTGCATCGCGACCGAGAACCCGAGCCGCAGGTACATGCCGGACGAGTACGTCTTGACGGCCTGGTCGGCGAACTCCTCCAGCTCGGCGAAGGCGATGATCTCGTCCATGTGGTCGTCGATGTAGTCGCGCGAGATGCCGAACACCGCGGCGTTGAGGTAGACGTTCTCGCGCCCGGAGAAGTCGGGGTGGAAACCCGCCCCGACCTCGAGCAGCGAGCCGATGCGCCCCTCCACGTGCAGCTCGCCCGAGCTGGGCGGATAGATGCCGGCGATCAGCTTCAGCAGGGTCGACTTGCCGCTGCCGTTCTGGCCGACGATCCCGAAGGACTCGCCGGGCCGGACGTCGATGTCGACGTCGCGGAGCGCCCACAGCTCGCGGCGCGCCACGCGGCGGCGCGTGATCAGCACCTCCTTCAGCGAGCGCGCGGTCTGGTCGCGCAGCTCGAAGTGCCGGCTCAGGCCGCGGCCGTGGATCGATCCACTCGGGGTGGCGGGCTCAGAGCTCGACGGCAAGACGATCCTCGTGGCGGCGCAGCACCCAGAGCCCGAACGCCGCCGCGGCGGGGCCGACGACGGCCATGTAGATCAGCTCGGCCGGGCCGACGACGACGCCGTTCCAGAGCACCCCGCGGATGCCCTC
>JAWVGK010000182.1:0-13007 GCA_033855155.1 Solirubrobacteraceae bacterium
ACGGCGTGACGCTCGGCGGGCCGCGCGTGCACGAGAAAAACGGCGTCTGCCAGCTCGTCGCCGACTCCGATCTCGACGCCGCGTGGGTCGTGCGCGACCTGCTCGACTACCTGCCCCGGCACGCGAGCGCCGAGCCGGTGCGCTGGCCGGCCGTCGTGCCGCCGGGCGCGCGTCCCGACGCGCACGTGCCCGACGAGGGGCGCAAGGTCTACGACGTGCGCCAGGTCCTGCGCGCGATCGTCGACGGCGGCCGCGTGCTCGAGCTCAACGCGCGCTGGGCGCGCAACGTCGTCACGGCCTACGCACGAATCGACGGGCGCGCCGTCGGCGTCGTCGCCAACCAGCCGAAGTTCCTCGGCGGCGCGCTGAACGCCGAAGCCGCCTGCAAGGCCGCGCGCTTCGTCAACGGCTGCGACGCGTTCGGCCTGCCGATCGTCGTGCTCGTCGACACGCCCGGCTTCCTGCCGGGGCGCTCGCAGGAGGCCGGCGGCGTCATCCGCCACGGCTCCAAGCTCGTGCACGCGTTCGCCGCGGCGTCGGTGCCGCGGCTGACGGTCGTGTTGCGCAAGGCCTTCGGCGGCGCCTTCATCGCGATGAACAGCCGCGAGCTCGGTGCCGACCTCGTGCTCGCCTGGCCGCAGGCGCAGATCGGCGTGATGGGTCCCAAGCAGGCCGTCGACCTCGTGCACCGCCGCGAGATCGCCGCCGCCGACGACCCCGCGGCCGCGCGCAAGCGCTTCGCCGACCGCTACGCCTCCGAGCACCTGACGGCGTCCGCCGCCGCCGAGGAGGGCGTGATCGACGAGATCGTCGCGCCGTCGGCGACGCGCGGCCGCCTGATCGGCGCGCTGCGAACGCTCGAGAACCCCGAAAGGCCCGTTCGGCCGGCAAGGAACATGCAGCTATGACGCTCACGCTGACCAGAACGCACAGCGACGCCGGCCCGGTGCTGCTGACCGGCGCGACGGGCTTCGTCGGCATGGAACTGCTCGTGCGCGTGCTCGAGCACACCGACCGCGACGTCGTCGCGCTCGTGCGCGCGGCCGACGACGCAGCAGCGCAGGTGCGCATCGACGAGCTCTTCGAGTCGCTGATCGCGCCCGCCGACCGGCGCGGCTACCGCTGCCGCGTGCACGGCGTCGCCGCCGACCTCGAGCGCCCCGGATTGGGGCTCAGCGAGACGACGCGCGACGGGCTGACGGCGACGATCGGCGCGATCGTGCACTGCGCGGCGTCGGTGAGCTTCACGCTCGAGCTCGAGCAGGCTCGGCGCATCAACGTCGAGGGCACGCGCGAGATCCTGCGCCTCGCCGCCGAGGCGCGCGACTACGGCTCGCTGGATCGCGTCGTGCACGTCTCGACGGCGTACGTCGCCGGCGAGCGCGACGGCCGCGCCCGCGAGCGCCAGGGCGACGTCGGCCAGGGATTCCGCAACACCTATGAGCAGACCAAGCTCGAGGCCGAGCGCCTCGTGCACGAGAGCGGGCTGCCCGCCGCGATCCTGCGCCCGAGCGTCATCGTCGGCGACAGCGTCACCGGCTGGACGCCCGCCTTCAACGTCATCTACTGGCCGCTGCAGGCGTACGCGCGCGGGCTGTTCGAGCAGATCCCCGGAGAGGCCGACGCGCCGATCGACATCGTGCCGGTCGACACGGTCGCCAACGCGCTGCTGGAGCTCGTGCGCGGGCCCGTGCGCTGTGGCACGTTCCACGTCGTCGCCAGCGACGAGGCCGTCACCAACGGCGTCCTCGCGACGATGGCCGCGGAGTTCTTCGGTGCCAAGCCGTTGCGCTTTGTCGGGCCCGGCGTCGATCCGGTCGCCGAGAAGCGCGCCGGCGCGCTGACGTCGTACTTCAAGGTGCACTGCGTCTTCGACGCCCTCCGCGGGCGCCGCACGCTTGGCGCAGAGCCGCCGCCGCTGGAGCAGTACTTCCCGGCGCTCATGCGCTACGCCCGCGACGCGCGCTGGGGCAAGTCGCCGGCGCCGCGCTGGGCGATCGGCGGGGGCGCGATGAAGCGCGTGGCGTAGCCGCGCGCCGCGTCGGCGGCCGGCTCATGCCCGCCGCCTCGCGCGACGCTCGCTTAGCTAAGGTCCGCGTGTGCCCTTCCCCGCCCGTCGCCTGGCAGCCGCTCGAACCCGGCGCGTCGTCTCGTAGACCGCATGGCCGCCGCGATCCCCGAGCCGCCGGAGCTGCGCCTGACCGCCACGCGCTCGGACGGCACGACGCACCTCGCCGTCGCGGGAGAGATCGACATGGCGACCGTTGACGAGTTCTCCGCGGCGGTGCGCGAGCACCTCGCCGCGACGCCGGTCCTGCTCGACATGCGCGAGCTGACGTTCATGGACTCCTCGGGCGTGCGTGCGCTGGACGCGCTGCTGCGCGACGTCGACAGCGCCGGCTGGGCGTTCGCGATCCGCTCGGACATGCACCGCAACGTGCGCCGGGTGCTGGCGATGACCGGCGTGCTCGAGACCCTGCCGCTGCAGGATCCGCCGTCGTCGGGCGCTTCGTGAGCGTCGCGGAGCGCAACAACGTCGTCGAGCACGGCGACCCTCGGGGACAGCCGATCGTCTTCGCGCACGGCTTCGGCTGCGACCAGAACATGTGGCGCTTCGTCTGGCCCGCCTTCGCCGGCGAGCGCCGCGTGATCCTCTTCGACCACGTCGGCGCGGGCGGCTCGGACGCCGGCGCCTACAACCCCGAGCGCTACGGATCGCTGCAGGGCTACGCCGGCGACGTGCTGGAGATCTGCCACGAGCTCGAGCTGACGGACGTCGTCTTCGTCGGTCACTCGGTCAGCGCGATGATCGGCGCGCTCGCCGCCGCCGCCGAGCCCGAGCGCTTCGCGCGGCTCGTGCTCGTCGGGCCGTCGCCGCGCTACGTCGACGACGGCGACTACGTCGGCGGCTTCACGCGCGAGGACGTCGACGGCCTGCTGGAGTCGATGGACGCCAACTACCTCGGCTGGTCGAGCGCGATGGCGCCCGTGATCATGGCCAACGCCGACCGCCCGCAGCTCGGCAAGGAGCTCACGAACAGCTTCTGTCGCGCCGACCCCGAGATCGCCCGCCGGTTCGCGCGCGTGACGTTCCTGTCGGACAACCGCGCCGACCTCGCGCGCGTGCGCACGCCGAGCCTCGTGCTCCAGTGCGCCGACGACGTGATCGCGCCGCGCGCCGTCGGCGAGTACGTCCACGCCCGGCTCGCCGGCAGCCGGCTCGTGTTGCTGGAGGCGACCGGCCACTGCCCGAACCTCAGCGCTCCCGAGGAGACGGTCGCCGCGATCGCGGCGTATCTGGCGTCGTGATCGACGACACGCTGCTCGAGGACGCCGCCGAGGATCTCTTCGAGGACGCCCCGTGCGGCTACCTGTCGACGCGCCTCGACGGCACGATCGTCAAGGTCAACCGCACGTTCGAGTCGTGGACGGGTCGCGACCGCGGCGAGCTGCTCGGGCGCACGCGCTTCCAGGAGCTGCTCGCGCCCGGCGCGCGCATCTACCACGAGACGCACTACGCCCCGCTGCTGCGCATGCAGGGCGAGGTGCGCGGGATCGCCGTCGAGATCCTGTGCTGCGATGGCGCCCGGCTGCCGGCGCTCATCAACTCGGTCCTGCGCCATGACGCCGAGGGCCGCCCGCAGGTCATCCGCACGACGGTGTTCGACGCGTCCGACCGCCGTCGCTACGAGCAGGAGCTGCTGCGCGCGCGCCGGCGCGAGCAGGAGATCGCGCGCGAGCTGCAGCGCGGGATGCTGTCCGGGGAGCTGCCGGAGGCCGACGGCCTGGAGCTCGACGTCGCCTACCGCCCCGGCGTCGCGGGCATGGAGGTCGGCGGCGACTGGTACGACGCGTTCTGGCTCGACGACGGCGAGACGGTCGGCCTCGTCGTCGGCGACGTCGTCGGCCGCGGGATCGGCGCGGCGGCGACGATGGGCCAGCTGCGCAGCGCGGTGCGCGCGCTCGCCTCGACCGGGCTGGGCCCGGCCGCGCTCGTCACCGCGCTCGACGAGTACGCGCGCCGCCACGGCGTCGGACGCATGACGACGCTCGTCTACGCCGAGCTCGGCCTCGCCTCGCGGCGCCTGCGCTACGCCGTCGCCGGTCACCCGCCACCGCTGCTCGTGGTCCCCGGCGAAGAGCCGTGCCTCGTCTGGGACGGCCGCTCGCTGCCGCTGGACGCCCACCGCGTGTCGGCGCACGGGCGCGGCGAGGCCATTCGCGTGCTGGCGCCGGGCAGCGCGATCCTGCTGTACACCGACGGTCTCGTCGAGCGTCGCGCGCGGCCGCTCGACGAGGGCTTGGACGACCTGCTGCGCGAGGTCGCCGCGCGCCGCGCGGAGCCGGTCGCGGGGCTCGTGCCGGCGGTCGTCCGCGCGCTGCAGGACGCCGAGAACACCGACGACGTCTGCCTGCTGGCGGCGCGCGTCGGCGCCCGGGCCGTGGGCTGCTGATCGGCGTCGTCGCCGGCGGACTCCGGGCTGCGCCGCGGCCGCGCCCTCCGTCAGCCGCTCGGCAGCGCGCAGCCGTCGCCTCCGCGGCCGTCGGTCCGGGACCCGTGGTCGCTCGTGACCCCCGAGGCGATGCCTGACGGCGAGGGTGCAAGGCCTCGGCAGCCAGTGATCCACATGGCCCCGTCGACCGAACAGAGTGTCACATTCACTGCTCCTTCGGAGGTTGCACATGCAAGACAAGACGCTTGCTCAGGTCTGGGCGATGGCGCTCGGCGGCGTGCTCGTGCTCGTCGGGATCGTCGGCTTTCTCGTGGAGCCGAGCTTCGCCGTCGGCGACAACGCGCAGCGCGGGACGCTGATCCTGTTTGACATCAATGGCTGGCACAACGTCGTGCACCTGCTGTCGGGCATCGTCGGGCTCGCGATGGCGGGAACGGCGGCGAAGGCGCGGCTGTTCAGCATCGGCTACGGCGTCGTCTACGTGCTCGTGACGATCCTCGGCTTCGCCGTCGGCGACGGCGGACTGCTGCTGTCGATCATCCCGATCAACACGGCCGACAACGTGCTGCACCTGGCGATCGCCGTGGCCGGCATCGGGATCGGCCTGTCGAGCCCGGCCGTCGCGCCGCGGCGCGCGGTCGCCGCCTAGCGTCGAGAGGCTCGGCGCCGGGGCTGAGACGAGCAGCCCCGGCGCCTCGCCGCTTCCCGCCATGGTCATCGCACACGCCGGACACTGGGGAATGGGCCTGCTCGAGGCCTTCCCGATGATCGCCGTCGCGGCGTTCGCGACGTGGAGGACGTACGCGCAGCGCAACGCGTAGCGGCGCTTCGCGGCGCGCACCAGAGCGCCGCGGATCGGGGCCTGATACGCCAGGCACCCCCCGATGTGAAGACGGTTACCCCCTCTGTGAGCGCCTCGCGTCTTTAGAGAGGCTGTGACAGAGCGATCGACCCGCTCACACTTAACCCTCACATCAAGGAGCTTGACCATGACACGCCATCGCCGAGTCCGCAGCCGGATCTGCACCCTCCTCGGCGCCGTCGTCGTCGCGATGGGCGTCGGTGGGCCGGCTGCCGCCCAAGCCGAGGACCCGACGTTCGGGCCGTACGCGCTGCTGAGCGTCGACGCGCCCAACCAGCTACCCGGCGGCGTCGCGAAGCTGACCGCGGACGCGTGGCTCTTCGACGTCCCGTCGTCTCCGTACCGCCTGAAGATCTACGACGTGACGGACCAGAAGTTCCTCAAGGACTGCAAGGCGAACACCTGTGTCGTCAACGTCACGCAGAGCGCGGCGACGCAGCACACCTACCGCTCCTACATCGCCGGCCAGGCCACGAGCTTCCCGCCGCCGAGCATCCAGGCGGCCTCCGACGACGTCGTCGTGAGCTGGGGCGCCAAGCTCGTGCTCAACGCCAACTTCACGGAGCTGTTCGAGTACGAGACGGCCACCCTGACCGCCAAGGCCGCCGTCGCGGGTACGATCGCGATCAAGGACGCCACCATGGGCCAGACGATCAAGATCTGCCCCGCCACGACCGTGTGCAGCATCTCGGTGAAGCAGACCATGCCGACGACGCACGACTACTACGCGATGCAGGGCGCGCTGCCGGCCAACATCGTGAGCATCACGTGGATGAAGATGCCGTGACGGCGACGCACGCTTGACATCCGCAAGGCCGGCGCCCAGCTCGGGCGCCGGTCGTCGTTGGGCGAGGGCTCAGTTCACCGACGGGTCGATCGGCATCCGCGCGACGACCGCGTAGTGGCCGCCCTTGCGCGCGAGCACGCGCTGCCACAGCTCCTCGGCGTCGGGATCGAAGATGTCGTCGATCCCGGCCGGCGCGACGAACCAGTCGTCGCGCTGGAGCTCGGCGTCGAGCTGGCCGGGCCCCCAGCCGGCGTAGCCGGCGAAGATGCGGGCACGGCGAACGACTCCGACGAGGTCGTCGACGTCGTTGCCGTCGCCCATCAGGCCGACCGGCCCGATCACCGGGATCGCCGCGATCGACGGGTCGTCGAACTCGGCCAGCACGAGCAGCGCGTCGGGCTGCACCGGCCCGCCCTCGTCGATCGTCGCGTCGTCGCCGCTGAGCTCGGCGAGCTCGGGCGCGGACTCCGCCACGAGCAGCTCGCCGGCGCGGTTGAGCACGAGCCCCAGCGCGCCGTCGGGGCTGTGCTCGCAGACGAGCACGACGGTGCGCGCGAAGTTCGGGTCCGGCAGCGTGGCCCCGGCGATCAGCAGCTGTCCGCGCAGCGACTCCATGTGCGCTTTCTACCCGGTCCGGCGATCTCGTGCGGCGGCCCTGCCGAGGATCATCGCGGCGCCTGGCGCTACCAGCGCCACGCTCGGGACGCCATCGCACGAGGCGGCCCGCGCGGGCTCGCCTCGACGGTGCGAGCGGCGTTCGTCCGACGGCTACAGCATGATCGCGATCGCCACCGCGACGCCGAACACGATCACGGCGCCGCGCAGCAGCGCCGGCGACAGGCGCCGCGCGAGGCGCGCGCCCGCGACGCCGCCGAACAGGCATGCCGCGCCGACGACGAGCGCCGCATCCCACGCGACCGGCCCGAACAGCGCGAAGCCGGCGGCGCCGACGACGGCGACGAGCAGCGACAGCACGCCCTTCAGCGCGTTGACGCGCTGCAGGTCGTCGGGCAGCAGCAGCCCGAGCAGGGCGAGCAGCACGATGCCCAGACCGGCGCCGAAGTAGCCGCCGTACAGCGTCGCCGCGAACATCCCCGCGTGCAGCGTGACCGCCGAGCGCTCGCGGTGACGTCCAGCGATCGCGGCGGCGCGCGGCTGCAGCGCGAACAGCAGGCAGGCGGCGAGGATCAGCCACGGCACGATCGCCTCGAACAGCGCCGCCGGGCTGACGAGCAGCAGCGCCGCGCCCGCGGCCGCGCCGAGCGCGGCCGTCGGGGCGAGCGCGCGGATGCGCTCGCGCTGGCCGGCGAGCTCGCGGCGGTAGGCGAGCGAGCCGCCGAGGTAGCCGGGCAGCAGCGCGACGGAGTTCGTGACGTTCGCCGCGACGCTCGGATAGCCCGCGGCGAGCAGCGCCGGGAACGCGATCAGCGAGCCGCCGCCGGCGATCGCGTTGACGGCGCCGGCGCCGAAGCCCGCTGCGGTCAGCAGCGCCGCCGTCCCCGCGTCCATCGCGCCAGCGTCGCAGATGGGCGCCGGCCAGTGGGTAGCACGAGCGCATCGACGACATCCGAAGGAGGCTCCCATGGCGAAGGACCACGGACCGACCGTCAAGGACGACCGGCGCTACGAGGCGCTGCGCGACGAGGGCATGAGCAAGCAGAAGGCGGCGCGGATCGCGAACACCGATCCGCACACGGCCGGCGTGCGCGGCGGCAAGGCCGAGAGCTACGAGGACCGCACGAAGGCCGAGCTCGAGCAGCGCGCGCGCGAGGTCGGCATCGAAGGGCGCTCGAAGATGAACAAGGGCGAGCTCATCGAGGCGCTGCGCAAGGGGTGAGATCGCACGCACGTCCGGACGCGACGGTGCATCCGCCGGGGCCGGGGTGACGTTCGGCGTCACGCCTTCGACGGTGCATCGCTTGCGGCGACGGGCTTCGCGGGCACGCCGCCGACGTGCCCGCCCGCCGGCACGTCGCGGGTGACGACGGCGCGCGGGTCGACGATCGCGCCCGCGCCGACGCGGACGCCGCGCAGGACGCTCGCTCCTAAGCCGATGCGCGCGCCGTCGTCGATCGCGACCGGCGCCGACTGCAGCGGCTGCACGCGGATCGGGCGCTCGACGTCCTCGAAGACGTGGTCGAAGTCGACGATCACGGCGCCGTCGCCCAGCCGCGCGCTCGCGCCGATCCTCACGCCGCTGTGGGCCACGACCGTGCAACGCTCGCCGAGCACGGCGCCGGCGCCGAGCTCCACGCGCCCGGCCTGCACGACGATCCGCGTGCCGTCGCCGATCCGGCAGCCGTCGCCGAGCACGATCTGCGCGCCGTCGTTGGCGTGCAAGCGCACGCCGCGCCCGACGACGACGTCGCTGCCGCGACGCACGCCGGCTCCGAGCCCGCGGCGCAGCTTCATCGGGGTGCCCTGACGCGCTCGCGCGCGCGACGCACGACGTCCCGCGCCAGCGCGCGGGCGGGCAGGTAGCGGCTGCCGCGACGCACGCCGGCTCCGAGCCCGCGGCGCAGCCTCATCGCGGCCCCCTGACCCGCTCGCGCGCGCGGCACGCCGGCTCCGAGCCCGCGGCGCAGCCTCATCGGGGTGCCCTGACCCGCTCGCGCGCGCGCCGCACGAGGTCCCGCGCCAGCTCACGGGCGTGTGAGGGCAGGTAGCGGGCGTCCGGTCCGCGGCGATCGGCGACGAGCGTCGACGGCAGCAGCGGCGCGCCCAGCGCGCGCGCCGCGCGGTCGGCGATCTCGAGCTGGCCGAGCGCCGTCGGGTGCACGGCGTCGGGCAGCACGGCCGTCCATCCGCCGAAGTCCGCGAGGTCCGCGACGACCGCGCCGTGGCGCTCCGCGACGCGCCGCACGACGGCGTTCGCGGCCTGCGGCTTGGGCGCCGACGTCGGACGGCCGAGGTCGTGCGGGAGCGTCAGCATCAGCAGTCGTAGCGCCCGCGGTGCCAGCCGCGCCGCGATCGCCGCGAGGTCGCGCTCGTAGGCGGCGACGTCGAAGCCGGGGTCGCGCACGTCGTTGACGCCGACGTACAGCGCCGCGACGTCGTAGTCGGAGCGCACACGCGGCAGCTGCTCGCGCAGGACGTCGGACGCCGTCGCGCCGTCGACCGCGTACGACGTGAACGGCAGGTCCAGCGCGCGAGCGAGCCACTGCGCCCACGACAGCGGCGTGATCCCGAGCGCCATCGAGCCCTCGCCCACGGTGATGCTGTCGCCGAGCGCGACGAGGCCCAGCCGCGGAGGCGCGGCGGAGCTCACTTCCTCCCGGAGATCATGAGGTTGTAGAAGACCGCCGGCGGCAGGCGGCCCTCGAGCAGCGCGACGTCGACGCGCTGCAGCAGCAGGTAGCCGCGAAAGGCGTACTGGCGCCACAGCATCGGGATGTCCTCGGGGCGCGCGGTCGCCTCGAGCGTGCGGTTCATCCAGCCGAACCAGTTGGCGAGCAGCTCCTCCCCGCGAACCTGCACGTCGGCGAAGCCGGCCTCGCGCGCGCTGGCGTCGAGCATCTCGGGGGCGAAGGCATGCACGTCGACGAACGGCTCGAGCGACTCGCCGTCGAGGTCGTCGTGATCGGCCTGCCGTCGCCCCGTCGCACCGTGCGCGGCGTGGCCCTCGGCCGCGCGGGCGCGCATGAGCCTGCGCCACACCGGCGCGCAGCGCAGCGCGGCGCGCTTCGGGTAGGCCGCGATGCGGTCGCCGGTCTGCGACGGCTCGCCGGCGAACAAAAATCGCCCGCCGGGGCGCAGCACGCGCCGGAACTCGGCGAACGCGCGGTCGAGGTGGGGGCTGTGGTGCAGGACCGCGTGGCCGAGCACGAGGTCGAAGCAGTCGTCGTCGAACGGCAGCTGCTCGGCGTCGCACGCGACGGTCTGCACCTCGACGCCGATCCGCGCGGCGTTGGCCTCTAGCGCGTCGAGCATCCCGGGCGAGATGTCGGTCGCGACGGCCGCGCGCACGACGCCGTCCTGGAGCATGTTCAGGGTGAAGTAGCCGGTCCCCGCGCCGATCTCCAGCGAGCGCTCGAACGTCGGCAGCGGCCGGCCGAGCAGCTTGTGCAACTTGCCGCGCACCTGGTGGCGGCCGACGTCGCCGTAGTCGACGCCCCACTTCGTGTCGTAGTGCTCGGCGGCGGCGTCGTGGTAGCGCGTGTTGACGTCGCGGATCGCCTGCGCGGTGGCCGGTGGCGCCATCGGCGCAGTGTATGCAGGGCGGTGGCTTCTCCCGATCGCGACGCCGCCGGCGCGACCTTTCGCTGCGCTGCCAGTTCTACGGGCTATGCGAGCTCTTCATGTTGCGCGCGCCACCACTCTTGCCGCGCTGGTCGCGGCGGCGCTGCCCGCCGGCGCCGCGGCGGCAGCGCCGTGGACCGCCCCCGCCACGATCCCCGGCGCGACCGGGGCGCCGGCTTCGAGCGTCTTCACCCATGCCGGCAACGGCCTCGTGCTGTCGGGGCATGCCAGAGGGCCTGGGTCCGGGCCGTCGCAGCTTGCCGCCATCACCCCGGACGGGATCGTCGCGTCGACGCGGTCGCTGTCGTTCGTCGCGAGCTCCCTGACGACGTACGGCAACGACCGGATCGTCGTCGCGGGACGCACGGTGGCGACGTCCGGGCCGAACGCCGGGACGATCGACGACACGAGCCTCGTCGTGACGCGCTTCGGCACCCCCGCCGCCCTCGGCGCGACGCGCACCGTCCCCGGCACGAAGGGCCAGCAGCTCTACGCGGTGGCGACCAACGACGACGGGCTCGTAGCGCTCGTGACCGGCACGCTGCGCACGCGAACGCTGCGCATCCGCCGGCCCGGCTCGAGCACGTTCGCGACGAAGCTGCGAATCGCGGTCTCGGACCGCGCCCGCGGCGCGACGGTCGCCGTCGGCGCCGCCGGCGACGTGCTCGTCGTCTACGAGGACGCGCACGAGGTGCGCGCGCGCCACGTCGGCCGCCGCGGCAGCGTGGGATCGGTGCACCGGCTCGGCGCCGGCGTGCAGTCCGACCTGCAGGCGCTGGTCGCCGGCGACGGTCGCTTGGAGGTCGCGTGGAAAAGCCAGCGCGTCAATGAGGGCGATGCCGGCACGCCCGCGATCGTGTCGTTCGCTACCGCCGCGCCCGGGCACGGCTTCGGGCCCGCGCGCCGGATCGCGACCGTCGGACAGACCGGTGCCGGACGCTACGTCGCGCCGCCGGGCGTGCGCCTGGTCGCCGCCGGCGACGGCGCACTGCTCGCCTACACCGGCTTCGACGGCACGAACTACACGGTCGAGGCCCGGCAGGTCGGCGGCGGACACCTCGGCGCCGTCGAGCGGTTGTCGCCGGCGGGCGTCGACGCGGTGCTCGGCGATGCGGCGGTTGACGCGAAGGGCGCGCAGGTCGTCGCGTGGCGCTCGGCCGTCGCCGGCGCCGACCCGGTGTTCGTCGGCGGTCAGCCGGCGCACACCCCGGTACTCGCGAACGTGCGCGCGGCGGGGGCCGGCGCGTTCGGTGGCGCCGAGGCGGTCAGCGGTGCCGAGGTGGACGTCCCGTACCCGCCGTCGGCAGCGATCGACCCGGTGAGCGGCCGTGCGGTCGTCGCCTACGGGACTCTGAGCGGCGGCGTCGAGGTCGCGTCGCGGCCGGCGGCTTGAGTCCGTCTAGGCTCAGGCATCGCGCCGCAGCGCGCAGGCTCATCCGGCCTTTGCCCGCGCGGGGCGCGTCGGCCACGCGGCACTTCCACGCGCGCAGGGCGCCGGCGCCGCCGGGCGACGGGAGGTCGCGCGCGGCTGCGGTGTGGCGGCAGAACGGGCAGGAGCCGCGCTGGTGCGGGCGCTCGACGACGTCCGCTCCTCCCGCCCCTGTGTCGGGTGGCGCCTGAACCGGCGGGGCGCTCCGGACCGTGAGAACATCTGCGGCTCGCCGATGAGTCCTTGCGGCTGCGGGAGTCTTGGGGGCATGAGCAATCCAACGCAGGTCCCCACGAGCATCTCCAACATCGGCGTCGCGATGTTCACGATCGCTGATCAAGACGCGGCGATCGCGTACTACACCCAGACTCTCGGCTGGGAGTTGCGGGCCGACGTGCCGTTCGGCGACGAGGGCGGCAACCGCTGGGTTGAGGTGGCCCCGCCGGGCTCGGCGACCCGGCTTGCGCTCAACCCGCCGATGGGCGGCCAGCCGGGCGGCGGCGGCGTCGGCGTCGAGACCCCCGATGTCGAGGCAGAGCACGCGCGCGTCACCGCGATCGAGGGCGTGACCAGCGGCGAGATGATCGGTGGCGAAGGCCCGATGCCGCGGATGTTCTCGATCGAGGACCCCGACGGCAATCACATCTGGGTGGTCCAGTCGACCTGAGGCAGCAGCAGGCCGAGGCTCCGGCGCTGCCCGGAGCTTCGGCGCTGACGTCTGCTCCCCACGATTGAGAAGGTCGGGTAGCCGTGCCGCCGGGCGATTGCGGCTCTGGGGTGACGCCATGGTGAACGGCCAGCTTGCGCTACTCGCGATGGCGACGTCCGCCGTGGCGCATCGGCATCAGCCCCCGTCCGGCAGAGGTCCTGATCGACCAACAACCAGGACATATGAAGCAGTCCGAACTCACGCGGCGCTGAGTGCCGCTGGTTGGCCGCGATCACCCCAAAGGCGATGCTCTCCACACACGCGCGCTCGATCACCCGCGACGAGCGCAGTCCGTCCGCGTAGGCGTACAGCAACAACGCGACCATCATCGCCGGATCATGCGCCGCGCGACCGTGACCATCCGCGCGATACGCCGTGTAGACGCCTCGAGATCGAGCTTCTCGACGCTCGCCAGCATGAACCACGCAAGGTGATCCTCCGGCAGCCAATCGCGCAGGCTCGGCGCCATCAACAAGACCTGCTCACGCTCGCACGACAAGAAGTTCTGGGGCATGCCCCCATCGTCT
>JAWVGK010000183.1:0-13301 GCA_033855155.1 Solirubrobacteraceae bacterium
CGTCGCGCGCGCGCGCGTCGGCGCCCGGCTCGGCGTAGCGGCGCGCCGTGCCCTTGATCGGCTTCGTCTCGACCGAGCGGTCGCGGCGCACGCGCAGGAAGCGCTCGGGCGACGAGCTCAGCACCGCACCCTCGCGCATGCGCAGGTAGGCGCCGTAGGGCGCGGGGTTCACGCGCCGCAGGACGCGGTAGAGCGCGAGCGTGTCGCGCTGCGGGGCCAGGGCGATGCGGTTGGTGAGGCAGATCTCGTAGCTCTCGCCGGCCTCGAGCAGGCGCTTGCAGGCCTCGACGTTGGCCATGTAGTGCTCGCGGCCGCGATCGAGCTCAAACTCGATCGGCGCCGACTCGTCGTCGGCGGGCTCGTCGTGCGCCGGCAGCTGTGCGAGCGCCTCGGCGGTCGCGTCGAGCCAGCGCTCGGCGGTGGCGTCGCCGGTCGCGACCGACAGCGCGAGCAGGTGCGTGCGCCCGAGCTCGTGATCGATCGCGACGACGCGGTCGGCGAGCAGCAGGAAGGCGTCGGGCAGCTCGGCGCGGTGGGCGTCGCGGGCGCCGCAGTCGGCCTTGCACTCGTAGCCGAGGTAGCCGACGAAGCCGCCGTTGAAGTCCATCGGCAGCTCGGGGCAGGCGCTGTGCAGCCGCGCGAGCTCGCGCGAGAGGTACGCGAAGATCGTCTCGTCGTGCGTCTCGTCGACGCCGCCGCGGGTGACCGTCACGCGCCGCTCGCGCACGCGGTAGCGCACCTCCGCGCCGAGCTCGCCGATCGCCGCGCCCATGAACGAGAAGCGCGACAGCTGCGCGTCGGCGCGGCTGGAGTCCAGCCAGAACGCGTGCTCGCGGTCGCCGAAGAGCTCCGCGAAGGCGACCTGCGCGTCGGGCGTGCCGTCGATCTCGCGATGGCTGACGTGCACGGCGCCGTCGTCGCGCAGCGGGGCGCGGCCGCCGGGGACGCCCGACGTGCGCAGCGTCCGGCGTGGAGCGCGAGGCGGCGTGCGCGGGGCGGTCAGCGCGACGAAGTTCGACACCAGCCGCTCGCCGTGCTCGGTGCCGATCGACTCGGGATGAAACTGCACGCCCCACGAGCGGCGGCCGCGGACGTGGATCGCCATGACCGTGCCGTCGTCTGACCACGCGATCGCCTCGAGCTCGGACGGCAGCGCGGCTTCGACGACGAGCGAGTGGTAGCGCACGGCGCGAAAGCCCTGCGGGATGCCGCTGAAGAGGCCCGCCCCGCGATGGAAGATCGGGCTGATGCGCCCGTGGACGATCTCGGCGGACGCGACGACGCCGGCGCCGTGGACGTGCGCGAGCCCCTGATGGCCGAGGCAGACGCCGAGCACCGGCACGTCGTCCTGCGCGAGCGCCTGTGCGCAGACGCCGAGGTCGCGCGCGCGCTGCGGCCGGCCGGGTCCGGGCGAGACGACGATCCGGTCCCACGGCTGCGCTGCCAGGACGCTCCACGCGAGCTCGTCGTTGCGCACGACCACGGGCTCCTCCCCCTGCACGCGGGCGAGCAGCTGGTAGAGGTTGAAGGTGTAGGAGTCGTAGTTGTCGATCAGCAGCGTCGCCACGTCGGCCACACACTAAGCGCCGCCAGCGGGCGGGAGCGCCCGCTTGACGGCGAGCGGTCGGGTAGCGCCGCGGCACGGCGACCGGCCGGGTTCGGCCCGGCACCGGCGAGCGGGCGGGAGCGCCGCGACTCGGCGGCCGGGCGGGCAGCGCCCCGGCCCGGCAAGCGGCCGGGCAGTGCCGATGCCTCCGCGAGCGGGCGGGTAGCGCCCGCAGCACGTGGACCGGGCGGTACGCCCCCGCGCTCGGCGAGCCGCCGGGCACCGCCCCGGCGAGCGGGCGGGTAGCGCCGCAGCACGTCGACCGGGCGGGCAACGCCCCGGCCCCGGCGAGCGGCCGGGGCAGCTGCCTCGGCGAGCGGGCACGTACGCCCCGGCACGGGCGAGCAGCCGGGTAGCGCCGCTGCCCGACGATCGGGCGCTACCGTGGCCCGCGACCGTGCCGCCGCGCGACCACGACACCGTCCTGCGCTGGTCCGAGCACGGGCTGCGGGCTGCTGGGGACGAGCCGGCGGGCGCGCTGCTGGTGGCGGACTCATGGCTCGTCGCCGACGGCACCGTGCGCGCGCTGGACGCGCACTGGGCGCGCTTCGGCGGCCGCTGCGCGCAGGTCGGCGTCGCCCGCGCCGACCTCGAGCGCTTCCGCGCGGCAGCGAACGCGGCGCTGCCGCGCGGGCCTGGGCGCTGGTTTCCACGCGTGGAGGCCGTCGCCCGCACCACGCGCGACCTTCCGGAGCTGCGGCTGGCGCTGCGGCCGGCGCCACCGGCCGCGACGGTCGCGCGCGTGCTAGTCGCGGCGCCCGGCGACCCCCGCACGCGCCCACGCTGGAAGGGCCCGGACCTCGAGCGCCTGATCGCGCTGCGCGCGCGGGCCACCGCGGCGGGCGCCGACGAGCTGCTGCTGTGCGACGACGACGGCCGGCTGCTCGAGGGCGCGCTCAGCAGCCTGCTGTGGTGGGAGGGCGACACGCTCTGCACGACGCCCGACGAGCGGACGCTGCCGGGCGTCACGCGGGAGCTGCTGCTGGCGATCGCGCGCCGCGAGGGCGTGCAGCTGTGCGTGCGCTCTCCCGTGCCCGACGAGCTCGCCGGCTGCGAGACGTGGCTGACGAGCGCGCTGCACGGCATCCGCGTGGTCGAGGGCTGGGGTCCTGCGCCTCGCGCCGCGCGGTGGCGCGCCGAGCTCGAGCGCGCCGCGCGGGCGCTGCCCGTCGAGCGCTGAGGCTCAGCCGCCCTTGCGCTTGCGGACGTCCTCGCGCAGGCGCTGCAGCTCGTCGACGAGCTCGCGCTGGCGGCGCAGGATGTCGTCGATGCGGCGTTCGACCTGCGTGGCGCTCGGCGCCGTGGTCGTGCCGGGCGTCGTGGTCGTGCCCGGGGTCGTCGTCGTGCCGGGCGTCGTCGTCGTGCCCGCGGCGGGTGTCGCGCCCGGCGCCGCTGCCTCGTTGGGGATCTCGCCGGTCTCGATGTAGCGCAGCGTCTTGCGCTCGGCCTCGGGGTCGCGGTCGTTGTCGAAGATCGCGACGAGCTTGTTCGTCTCGGCGTCGACGATGACCGTCTTCGAGACCGCGTTCGCGCTGTTGGGGATGATCGACGTGAGGTACACGAGATGGTTCTTGACGAACACCGGTCGCGGCTCCACGACACGGAAGTTGCCCGAACCGGCGGCGGCGTCGCCGAAGTCGATGCCGGGGATCGACACCGCCTTGACGGCCTGGATCGCGCGAACGTTGCCGCTCAGCGAGCGTCGCTCCGGCACGCGCCAGATCCGCGTGCGGCCGCTGACGGCGTCGGTCAGGAAGATCGCGCTGGCGGCGAACGCGCGGCCGTAGGGCTCGGCGACGGTGACCCACTGCAGCCCGAGTCCGTCGGGGCCGAAGTCGACGAGGTAGGGCTGGCGGTTGATCTCGGTGTCGTTGATGCGCGTCTGGTCCTCGTGCACGAACCAGGCGTTCCACAGGCCGCGCTTGTACTGGTAGGCGTCCTGGACGCGGCGCGCCTGCGTGTCGGGAAAGATCCGGCCGCTGATCGCGAGGTCGGCGCGGCGAGCGGCCTGCTCGGGCTCGAGGTCCTCGATCGTCCCATCGGGGGCGACGACGAAGACGCCGCCGAGCACCGGCCGGCGGATGAGCAGGCCCTTGTACTCGAGGTACGGCACGAGGATCCGCGGTCCCGCCTTCGTCTCGATCCCGACGGGCTCCTCGAGCGAGACGAGGAAGCGACGCTTGAGCAGCCGCCAGCGCAGGTTGTCGGTGATCTGCAGCCCGGGCGCGATCTTGAGCTCGGCGTCGATCTGGCGCAGCGAGCGGGCGGTGTTCTGCGCGTCGAGCTCGACGAGGCCCTTGCTCTTCTTCGTGAAGATGCGAAACGCGCCCTGCGGCGTGCGCAGCGCGGTCCACTGCAGGCCGCGACTGGTGTTAACGATGCGGAAGTTCGTCAGCGTCTCGGTCGGCGAGTTGAAGGCGCTGGCGGCGTTCTGCTCGGCGACCTCGCGCGGCACGAGGCGGACCTTGCCGTTCGCCGGCAGCCCCGGGATCGCCTCGTAGGTCGTGTGCCGAACGATCGCCCGCTCGACGAGCGGCTTGCTGAAGGAGGCGGCGACGATGAAGACCAGGAAGGCGCCGGCGGGGAAGGCGATCAGCCATCCCGGCGGGCGCACGCCGGTGCGCAGGTCCTCGAGCGTCGTCCAGCTGCGCTGCGAGCGGCGCAGCAGGATCGCGCCGACGACGAGCAGCGCGAGCGGTGCGAGCCAGACGAAGGGCGCAGTCCAGAGGAACATCGCCAGCCCGTGCCACAGTGGCCGCACGAGCCACAGGACGACGAGGGCGACGACGACAACCGCGATGAGCGCGGGGTTGATCTGCCTCAGGCGCCGCATCGGGGTTCACTCTATGTCGTCGCGGCGCGGGCGGTGTGGGCCGTGCGGGCCGTCCCGCGTGGTGGGCTGGGCCGTCGCGGGTCTCTCCGGCGGCCGCACGCGCGGGGGCTGGGCCGCTCCCGGCGTCCCGGCACGCCGACGTGCGGTGGACGGGCCGGTCCCGGCCTCGCGGCAGCCGCAGCACACACGGCGGGCCAGGCGCTCAGCTTCTCTGCCTGCGCCGCGCCGGTCCACGAGCCCGATGCGCTAGGACTGTCGCCGCGATGCGCTCTCGTCCCTCCCGCATGCCGGCGACGCTCGTGGCCGTCGCCGCGCTCACGCTGCTCGCGCCGCTGGCCGGCTGCGGCGGGCGCGGCCGCGAAAACGCGCCGCACGACGTGACGCTCGCGCTGGACTTCGCCCCCAACGCCGTGCAGGCGCCGGTCTTCACGGCCGCGCGTGAGGGCCTGGACCGCCGGCAGGGCATCCGCCTGCGCATCCGCGAGCCGGGGCAGGGCCCCGATGGCGTGAAGCTCGTCGCCGCCGGCCGCGCGCAGCTCGCGCTGCTCGACATCCACGACCTGCCGCTGGCGCGCGCCAACGGCGCCGACATCGTGGGGGTGGCGGCGCTCGTGGGCCGGCCGCTGGCAGCGCTCGTGGCACAGCCGGGCATCGTTCGGCCCCGAAGCCTCGAACACCGAACGGTCGGCGTGTCCGGGGTGCCGTCGGACCCGGCGTTCCTCAAGGCGGTCATGCGCGCCGACGGCGGCGACGTGCGGACCGTGCGCCAGGTGACGATCGGCTTCTCGGCCGTCCAGCGCCTGCTGACGCGCCGGGTGTCGGCTGTCCCGGCGTTCTGGAACGTCGAGGGAGTCGCCTTGCGCGAGCGCGGCCACCCGGTGAGGATCTTCAAGGTCGAGGACTTCGGCGCGCCGCCGTACCCGGAGGTCGTCATCGTCACGTCGCGCGCGACGCTGTCGGCGCGCCGCGACGACGTCCGGGCGGCGATTCGGGCGATATCCGAGGGCGTCGACCAGGCGATCGCGCACCCCGAGAGTGTCCTGAAGGAGATCGCGGCCGCATCGGGCTCCGCCGACCCCACCCTCGTCCGCGCCCAACTGCGCGCCGTCGCGCCCACGTGGGCGCGCGGCCTGCGCCTGAACCGCGCGGTGCTCGAGCGCTGGGCGACGTGGGACGCCAAGGCCGGCATCGTCGCGCGCCGACCGGACGTGGACAAAGCGTTCGTGTTCGATGTGGCGCGCCGCTGAGGTTCTCGGCGGCCGTCATCGCTTCGGGCCCTGGCGTACGGCGTGGAGCCGGTTCCGGCCGCCGAGCCACGCCTCGTCTTGTCAGCTCTGCCGGCCGTCCTCGCCTTTCCCTGAGGTCTCGCCGCTTACCACGCTGCAGAATCGAAGCTCGGCCTACGCGGATGAGCCGTTGAGGGGCACTCGCAGCCTTGTCACTTGCCGCATCGGCGTTGGCGTGGCCGACGGCGCGGCGGCCCGGCCGGCTACCGCCGAGCCTCGGCCGTCGCAGCGCTAACGCTGCTGCACCTCCGCCGTCGCGGGCTCCGCAGGCGGGATGCGCCGGACGGACGGCTACCGTTCCTGGGCGGGGCGACTGGCTGTGCTTCTGCCCCGTCGGGTACGGCTGGCCTTGTAGGTCTCAACCCAAGCCCGGGAACTCCGCCAGGTTCCGTCCGCGCCTTTCGCTGCCTCCAGCCGTCCGCGGGCCGCTGCCACACGTAGAGCGTTGGCGGAGAGCATCGCATCCGCCAGAGCGGGAAGGGGGACCAATCGGGCCGGGCCTGCAATGGCCGGGACCACGAATTTGTAGAGGTTGTAGAGCACTGCCCTCGCCAGAAGCTCACCAAGCGATCCGTAGTCGTTCCGGTCGGCGCGACGCAGCGCCTGTAGGTACTGGGACCGCTCGCGCTTGTAGATGATTGCGGGCGGATAGCCGAGCCGAATGAGCAGGAGATTGAGGATAAGTCGGCCCGTCCGACCATTGCCGTCGAGGAACGGGTGGATTTGCTCGAACCGGGCATGGATCCGAGCGAGAGTTTCGGGAAAGGCGAGGGGGTGGGCCCCGGCGAGGTGCTCGGTCTCATGTAGCCAGTCGGAGATGAGATGTGGAACATCGGGAAACGACGGAGGGCGCATCCCGCCCGGGAAGGGCTCGATGTCGTGCTGCCGAAACGAGCCCGGCTTCTCTTGACTGGTCGCTTGAGGATGAGATGCGACATCCCACACGAGATCGAGGGCGAGCTTATGGACGTGGCGAAGGTCGGTGAGCGTAAGCGGCGCTTCGGCAGACCAGCCGCCAGGATCTACGCCATGCCGGTAAACCCAATCAGCGGCGTTGCCGTAACCCTGGACCTCCATGTACTCGCGTAGCTCTTTGTCACCTACGGCTCTGCCCTCGTTCAAGAGCTGCTCAACCTGCTTCAGCACGAGGGTGTTTCCTTCGATTGCCGTCGAGTGATGAGCTTCTTCTAGCCAGATTCCGCGCCAGATGTCTTTCGCCTCGAGGGGCGCAGGCAGCCCGCCCAGCCGGTCACGAAGTTCGCCAATCTGGACATGCAATCGCTCGTAGACGGCTTCCCGCGGTGGTCGACCCAGGGTCTCGCCCGGTTGGTATTTGTTCGCGGACGGGCGCGGCATGTGGAACGAACAATAGCCTTCCGCGCGGGCGCTTGCGCGTTCAGGCCCACGATGGCGGGTAGCCGACTCCCCTCCACGAAGAACGTTGATGTCGTTCGCGGGAGACGCGCAGGGCGCGCACGAGACACGGACCTGTATTGAGCGCCGTTTTGTTCGGCAAGGCCTTGGCTAAAAGAACCGAACACAAGCGATAGCATCGGACGGACGGACCCCCGGCGGCCACCCGGAACCGATTGGGCCACGGGCCTTTTTGTTCGGCAAGGCCTTGGCTAAAAGAACCGAACAAAAGCAGTAGCGTCGGACGGACCCCCCACCGAGCCACGTCGAACAACGATGGACGTGGCTGCACGAGACCGCCGCGTGGCTATTCGAGCGTCGCCTCTCTCGGACCGAGGTGACCTCGCTCTTCGCCGGAACACGAGGGCAGCGCGACGATATCCGTGGGGTACTTCTCTGCGCGGTCGCGGGACGACGAATCCGCGCGCCCTCAGGTCCTATGGGCGATCCAGGACTCGAACCTGGGACCTCTTCCTTATCAGAGAAGCGCTCTAACCGACTGAGCTAATCGCCCGCAGCGCGTGCTGGTCGCGCGGTGTCGCAGTCTAGCGCCCGGTCACGCCAGCGCGCGGGGGCGCAGGCGGCGAGCGAGGGCGAGAGCCGCCTCGTGATCGTCGAAGGCGATCTCGACGCGGTAGCCGGTGCCGCTGGGCTTGACCTTGACCTCCGTGCCGAGAACGCCGCCGAGGGCGTCGGCGATCTGCGACGCGGCCGCCTCCTGGTCTGGATGCACGGGCTGCTTGGGCGCGCGCGGCGCGGCGCCGGACGCGGGCGCGTTGGCCGCGCGCGCCCGCGTCTCGAGCACGCGCACCGACCAGCCGTCTGCGACCGCCGAGCGCGCCAGGCGCCGGCGGTCGGCGTGGGCGGTCGCCAGCAGCAGCGCGCGGCCGTGGCCCTCCGACAGCTCGCCGCGCTCGAGCAGGTCGAGCACCTCGTCAGGCAGGTCGAGCAGGCGCAGGAGGTTCGACACGGCCACTCGGCTGCGCCCGACGCGCAGGCCGACCGTCTCGCGCGTCAGCCCGAGCTCCTCGACGAGCGCCGCGCAGGCGCGGGCCTCCTCCACCGGGTTGAGGTCTTCGCGCGCCATGTTCTCGATCAGCGCAGCCTCGAGCGCGTCGATGTCGCCGCGCTCGCGCACGAGCGCCGGGATCGTCTCGAGCTGCGCGAGCTGCGCCGCGCGCCAGCGCCGCTCGCCGGCGACGATCTCGAAGCTTCCCTCGGCGAGCGGGCGCACGAGGATCGGCTGCAGCACGCCGCGCTCGCGCAGCGATCCCGCCAGCGCCTCGAGCGCCGCGTCGTCGAAGCTGCGCCGCGGCTGTCTGGGGTTCGGGACGATGAGCTCCAGCGGCACCATCCGCAGGTCCTCGAGCTCCGGCCCGCGACCGCCGGAGACGGCGAGGATCGCCGACAGGCCGCGGCCCATGCCGCGCTTCGGCGCGCTCACGGGCGCGCCTCCACGAGACGCGGACGGCTCACGTTCCCCGGTCCCGCGCGCACGACCTCTTTGGCGAGCTCGAAGTACGCGTCCGCCCCCGCGCAGTGCGGGTCGTGGTGGGTCACGGGCAGGCCGTAGCTCGGTGCCTCGCCGACGCGGACGTTGCGTGGGATGACGGTGTCGAAGACCAGCGACGGGAAGTGCTCGCGCACTTCGCGCTCGACGTCGCGCGAGAGGCGCGTGCGGCCGTCGTGCATCGTCAGCAGCATGCCGGCGATCGTCAGGCGCGGGTTGAGCTCGCGCTGGATCAGCGCGAGCGTGTCGAGCAGGCCGGCAAGCCCCTCGAGCGCGAAGTACTCCGTCTGCACCGGCACGATCACGCTGTCGGCCGCGACGAGCGCGTTGACCGTCAGCGGACCGAGCGAGGGCGGGCAGTCCAGCAGGATGTACTCGAAGCGCTCGCGCACGTCGCCGAGAGCCTCGCGCAGGCGCGCCTCGGAGCCCGGCTCGCGCGGCAGCTCGACGTTCGCACCGGCGAGGTCGGGATGCGCGGACACGAGCTTCAGCAGGTCGATCGCCGTGTCGCGCTCGGCTGCGGCGAGCGTGCAACGGCCGGCGAGCACGTCGTAGATGCTCGGCTCGACGTCCTTTCGCGCGCCCAGGCCGAGCGTCGCGTTGGCCTGGGGGTCGATGTCGACCAGCAGCGTCGCGAAGCCGGCCTCGGCGATGCAGGCGGCGACATTGACCGCCGTGGTTGTCTTGCCCACCCCACCCTTCTGGTTGGCGATCGCGTAGACGGTGCCCATCGACGACAACGCTACCGGGGCGGACGGACGGAGATGCGCAACAGTTCGTCGCCGAACCCGTCACCTCGAGCTCAGGTCAAGGTTCGAAGTGGTCGTTTGCTGGCGATTCCCGGCCGCCGCGGATAACGGTTCGGGGTCGTACCAACCTTCGTGTAGACGTGCAGATGCAGGTTCGCGGCACCCTCCCACGGTCGCACCGGCCGCACCAGGCCGGCCGCGAGGCCGGTCTCTACGGCCGCCGCGTCGCCGTCGGCCTCCTCGACGCCGTCGCGCCGGCCCTTCCAGGCGACGAGCGCCCCGCCCGGCGCGAGCAACGGCGCGGCGTATTCCACGAGCACGTTCAACGGTGCGACCGCGCGCGCGGTGACGAGGTCGCAGCGCCCGATCCCCGCGGACCACTCCTCGGCGCGCACGGGCACCGCCTCGACGTTGCCCAGCCCCATCGCCTCGGCGGCGCGGCGTAGGAACGCGCACTTCTTCGCGCTGCTCTCGACGAGCGCGACGTGCGCGCGCGGCAGGGCCACGGCAAGCACGAGCCCCGGAAAGCCGGCGCCGGAGCCGACATCGCCGATCTGCGCAGCGTCGCGAACCTGGTCGAGCTCGAGCGCGACCAGCGCGTCTGCGACGTGCGCGTCGACCGCAGTCGACGGATCGGTGATGCTCGTCGGCGCGGTCGGATCGGTCGCGAGGATCTCGAGCAGCGTGCCCAACGCCGCCGCAGCGCCTTGCGGCAGGTCGAAACGCTCGGCCAGTTGCGTCAAGCGGCGCTGCGTGCGCCCGCTCATCGGGTCTCGCGGGCCCGTACCCGCGCGATGTACGGCGCATAGCGCTCGTGCATCTCGCGCAGCCGGCCGGCGGCGTGGGCATCGAGCTCCGGCACGACGATCGCGTCGAGCACGGGCAGCACGTCCTCGACGAGCGCCGGCCCGCGCGCGATCCACTGGTAGTACGAGCGATCGGCGTGGTGATAGGGCCCGTACAGCCGCGAACGCGGGAAGCGGACGACGAGCCAGCGCATCAGCGATTCGTGGCGCACGTGCTTGCGCAGGATGATGTGCGGCTGCTTGCCGTCGCCGCCAAACGAGCCCTCGCTCATGAGGATCCCCGCTACGAGGCCGCGTTCGGTGTCGGTCAACATAACCCCGAGTGTTTCACCGGGGAGAAAAACGTGAAACGCCTACGCGGCGTCGAGCGGTGCGACCACGAGATGGCGGTCGGGCTCGTCGCCCTCGGAGTACGTCTGCACCTCGCCATGGTCGCGCAGGTACTCGTGCACCAGCCGGCGCTCGCTCGCGGTCATCGCGTCCAGCGCGACCGGCCTGGCATAGCGCAACGCGTCGTCGACGGCCTGGTCGGCTTGGCGCTGCAGCATCGCCTCGCGACGCTGGCGGTAGCCCTCGGCGTCGATGACGACCCGGCGCCCTTCGCCCGCGCGAGCGCCCGCGACGCGCTGGGCGAGGTGCTGTACGGCGTCGATCGTCTGTCCGTGGCGACCGATGAACAGCCCGAGGTCCTCGCCGTGGACGGTTCCGGTCACGGTCTCGCCGTCGTCGACGACCTCGACAGTCGCATCGAGACCCAAGCCGCGCACGATCTCCTCGAGCAGATCCTCCACGGCTTCCACGGGTGCGTCGGGAGCGGGCATCAGCGCCGTCTGCCCGAGCGCTTCTTCTTCTTGCGCGGCGGTGGTGGAGGCGCGCCGTCCCGCGCCGGCTTCGCGGCGGGGGCGGGGGCGGAGGCGGAGGTCGACTTCGACGACGCGCGGCCGGCGCGGCCGGCGCCCGAGGGCTTCGCCCCGCCGCCGGCCTTCGCACCGGCCACGGCCGGGGTGCGCTCCTTCGCGCCGGCGCCGTTGACCCGCGCCTCCTGCTGCGGCTCGTCCGTCACCTTCGCGCTGCCCGCGCCCGTGGCCGCCGCCAGGCGCGCCATCAACCCGCCACCACGTCCGGGCGCCGACGTGTCCGAGACGCCCGCGAGCACCGGCGCTCCCAGCGGGGAGCTGATCGGTCCCATGCGCTTGCGCAGGATCCAGCCCTGCGTCACCGTCCACAGGTTCGTCGTGATCCAGTACACGATCAGCCCTGCCGGGAAGTGGATGACGAAGAAGACGAAGACGAACGGCAGCGCGTACATGATCAGGCGCTGGTTGCGATCCGCCGTCGACGGCGTCAGCAGGCTCGACAGCAGCTGCGAAGCGATGTACAGCGTGATCAGCACGCCGAGCACCCAGCCCGTCGGGATCCCGGTCAGATCGGGGATGAAGAGAAACCGCTCGCTGCCGTTGGCGCCGTCGAGCGTGCCGCACGCGGCGGGCTTGCCGGCGATCTTGTTCGCGGCATCCAGCGCCTGGCCGCAGATCTCGAAGCGCAGGTCCTTCTGCAGCAGGTAGAAGAGGCCGATGAAGAACGGCATCTGCGCGACGAGCGGCAGGCAGGACGCGAAGGGATTGATCTTGTGCTCCGCGTAGAACTTCATGACCTCCTGCTGCTGGCGCTGCTTGTCGTCCTTGTGCTTGGCCTGCAGCTCCTTGAGCTGCGGCGCGACGCGCACCATCGACTGCATCGACTTGAACTGCTTCACCGTCAGCGGCGCCAGCAGAGCGCGCACGACGACCGTCATGAGCACGATCGACATCCCCCAGCCGACGCCGATCGAGTCGTGGAAGAAGATCAGCACCGGCTTGAGCAGGTCGACGATCCACTGGATCGGCGGCAGCAGGGCGAGGACGAAAGCTGTAGGGGAGAAGATCATGGGGAGGGGGCGGACGGCTGCCGCGTTCTGAAGAGCTGCTGGGCTTCGACCGGATCGAAGCCGCCGTGGCTGAAGGGGTTGCAGCGCAGCACGCGCCATGTCGCCAGCACCAGCCCGCGAAGTATGCCGAACTGCCGCAGCGCCTGGACCGCGTAGGCCGAGCATGTCGGCTCGTAGCGACAGCGCCGCGGCAGCGCGGGCGAGATCACGCGCTGATACACGACGATCGGCGCCTGCACGATCCGCGTCATCGGCCTCACGCGGACGCGGCCTTCTGCAGCAACTCGCGCAGCGCGTCGCGCACGCCCTGCAGACCCTCGCGCTCGGCGAGCTCGCTCGCGCTGGGCCGGGCGACGACGACCACGTCATGGCCCGCGGGCACCAGCTCGAGCTCGGCCGCGTACGCCTCGCGCAGCAGCCGCTTCACGCGGTTGCGGTCGACGGCGCCACCGACCTTGCGCGACACCGACACGCCCAGGCGCGCCTCGTCGCCGGCGCTCCCGCGCGGAAAGGCGTAGACGACGAGGTGGCGGTTGGAGTGCGAGCGCCCCTGCCGATACGCGCGGTCGAACTCGGCGCTGCGCGACAGGCGACCGCGCCTGGCACGGCGCGCGTTCGGAACTCGGGGAAGCGGTTCGTCCACCAGACGGAGCCTAGTGGTCCCGACCGTCGGCCCGGCCCGGCCGGGCGTCAGACCGTCAGGCGCTTGCGGCCCTTGGCGCGCCGACGCTTGAGCGTCAGCCGGCCGGCCTTCGTCTGCATGCGCTTGCGGAAGCCGTGGCTGCGGGCACGCTTGCGCTTCTTGGGCTGGTAGGTCCGTTTCATGGCGAAGGCGCGCCTGCGGCGCGACGGCGCACGATAGCGCACGAGCGCCGGCGAATCCCAGCGGACGTTTTTCCCGCGACATGCGGCAAGCACCGTCGGGATGCCTACCGGCCTCTGAGACGATGCCCCGGCCGTTGGAATCTTCGCGCCGCCCGGGCCCCAGACCGGGCCCCCGCCGTCCCCTGTCGCACCCTCTCCAAAGGAGCCGATGACGTCTGGCCCGACCCCGCAGCTCGCCCGCGACTGGGCGTCGATCCGCAGCGAGCTGCGCAGGGCCGTCCCGGACTCGACGTTCGAGATCTGGCTCGCGCCGCTGACGGCGCGCGCGCTCGTCGACGGCAGGCTC
>JAWVGK010000184.1:0-3797 GCA_033855155.1 Solirubrobacteraceae bacterium
CCGACGTGCGGGCTGTGCGGGTCGCCCTCCTCGTCGGTGTGGGCGTGGTGCTTGCGGTGGTCGGCGACCCACGCGATCGCAGGACCCTGGACGGCCATCGAGCCGGCGATGGCCCAGAAGTACTCGACGGCCTTGCTCGACTGGAAGGCCTTGTGCGTCAGCATCCGGTGGTAGCCGACGGTGATCCCGAGGCCGGTGAAGCAGTACATGAAGGCCATGATCGACAGCTCGATGGCCCCGACGGCGCGGTTCCAGAGCAGCACGATGGCCAGCAGCAGGGCAAGGAACGGCACAACGACCGCTCCGAGATTGGCGTAGCGCTGGAGAGTGGACATGCGTTTGAGCGTAGTCGTTGATGTCTGGGGTTTCTTGTCGGTTTGTACCCGTAGATCACCCTGGGATCTGTAGGTTTGTGAGCAATGCAGGACATCGCTCCCGACGTCGCACGCGTGTTGCGCCCGGTCCTGCCGGATCTCGCCGCCGAGATGATCCGCGAGATCGGCGCGCAGGTGCCCGACTACTCGCGGCCGCTCGAGGGGCCGTTCGGCGTGACGCTGCGCTATGGCGTCGAGCGCGCGCTGCGCCGCTTCGTCGACACGATCGAGCATCCCGAGGGCGTCAGCGCGCGCGACCAGCGCACGTACATCGAGCTCGGGCGCGGTGAGATGCGCCAGGGCCGAACGCTCAACGCCCTGCTGGCGGCCTACCGCGTCGGCGCGCAGGTGTCGTGGCGGCGGTTCGTCGAGGCCGGCGTGCGCGGCGGACTGGAGCCCGACACGCTGTATCGCGTCGGCGAGGCGATCTTCGCCTACATCGACGAGATCTCCGGCGAGTCGATCGAGGGCTACGCCGCCGAGCAGTCGGCGTTGGCCGGCGAGGAGGGGCGCCGGCGCGAGCACCTCGTGCGGCTGCTGGCGAGCGATCCGCCGCCGTCGCCCGACGTGCTGCGTGCGGCGGCCGAGCACGCGTCGTGGACGGCGCCGGCGCGGATCGCGGCGCTCGTCGTCGAGGACGTCGCGCCCGAGCGGATCGCGGGCCGCCTCGGGCCGGGCACGATCGCGGCGGCGATCGACGAGCCGGCCGGCGGAGACGACGGCGCCGAACGGCCGCGGCAAGTGCTGGCGTTCGTCGGCGACCCCGACGGCCCCGGCCGGCGCGCGCTGATCGCCAAGGCCGTCGGCTCGCGCCACGCCGCGCTCGGGCCGGTCGTCGCGCTCGAGGCGAGCGCGCGCAGCGCGGCGCGCGCGCGGCGCGTGCTCGAGCTGCGAAACGTCGGTGCGATCGCCGGCGACGGCCTGATCCTCGCCGAGGATCACGTCGCCACGCTGCTGCTGCACGCCGACGCACAGCTCGCCGGCGAGCTCGCCACCTCGCGCCTGGCGCCGCTGGACGAGCTGCGACCGGCCGCGCGCGAGCGGCTCGAGGCGACGCTGCGCGAGTGGCTCGACCACCAGGGCCGCGTCGACGAAACAGCGCGCGCACTCGACGTGCACCCGCAGACGGTCCGCTACCGCCTGGCGCAGCTGCGCGAGACGTTCGGCCCGGCGCTCGACGACGCCAGCAGCCGCTTCGAGCTCGCGCTCGCGCTGCGCGTCAGCGGCGGGTGAGCGGCGCTCAGGCCGTCGCGAGCGCGAGCCCGAACGCGACGCCCGTCAGCTGCTCGGAGACGTCCCACAGGCGCCGGGCCACGTCGGCGTCGCACGCCGCGACGCTGCGACCCGCAGCCGCCGGATGCCCGCGCATCTCCTGCAGGCCGCCGGGGCCGGTGTAGCCGCCGGCCGACAGGTCCTGCGTCGCGGCGTAGAGCGTCGGCAGCGCGCCCATCTGCTCGTTCTGGGCGAGCAGCTTGTTGCCCGCGCTCATGAACAGCCGCTCGACCCTGCTCGGGGTGTGCGACTGCAGGTTCGTCGCCGCCCAGCCGGGATGCGCGGCCTGCACGGTCACGCGCGAGCCGGCGCCCTCGAGGCGGCGCTGCAGCTCGAGCCCGAACAGCAGGTTGGCGAGCTTGCTCTGGCCGTAGGCCTTCCAGCGGTTGTAGCCGCGCTCGCAGTTGAGGTCGTCGAAGTCGATCGCGCCGATGCGATGCGCCGCCGAGGCGACGATCACGACGCGGTCGACGACGTGGCGCAGCAGCAGGTTTGTCAGCGCGAAGTGGCCGAGGTGGTTCGTGCCGAGCTGCAGCTCGAAGCCGTCGGCCGTGCGCCCCAGCGGCGGGGCCATGACGCCGGCGTTGTTGACGAGCACGTCGATCGGCCCCTCCCACGCATCGGCGAACGCGCGCACCGACGACAGGTCGGCGAGGTCCAGCCGGCGCACCTCGGTGTCGCCGGGCATCGTCGCGGCCGCGGCGGCGCCGCGCGCCGGATCGCGCACGGCGAGCACGACGCGCGCGCCGGCGCGCGCGAGCTCGCGCGCGGTGACGGCGCCGATGCCGCTGTTGGCGCCGGTGACGACGACCGTGTGTCCGCTCATGTCGGGGAGGTCGGCTGCGGTCCAGCGGGAGGAGGTCATGCGGCGTAATGTAGTCGCTGACTACAATGCTGTCAACGTCTACATGTTGAGGTAGTGTTCGCGGCGTGCCCGAACGCGCCTACCACCACGGCAACCTGCGCTCCGCGCTGCTCGAGGGCGCCGAGCGGACGGTGCGCGAGCGCGGCGTGGCGGCGCTGTCGCTGCGCGAGCTCGCGCGCGACGTCGGCGTCAGCCACGGCGCGCCGCGGCGTCACTTTCCCGACCGCCGCGCGCTGCTCGACGCGCTCGCCGAGAAGGGCTTCGAGCGCCTAGGCCAGCAGCTGCAGGCGGCGGTCGACGGCGCGGGCGGCGGCTTCGACGAGCGCCTGCAGGCGCTCGCCCACGCGTACGTCGCCTTCGCGACGCGCGACGCGGCGCTGCTGGAGCTCATGTTCGCCAGCAAGCACCGCGACGGCGCCGACGCCACGCGAGCGGCGGCCGAGCGCGCGTTCGCGATCCCGCTGACGGTGATCGCCGCCGCCCAGCGGGACGCGGCGGTCGTCGCCGGCGATCCGGAGGCGCTGGCGCGCGTCGCGTTCGCGATCCTCCACGGCCTCGCGACGATGGCCAACGGCGAGATGCTCGGCGACGACGACCTCGGCGCGATCGTCGCGGACGCCGTCGAGCGCCTGCTGGCCGGGCTGCGGCCGCGCGCGACCGTCAGCCGCGCTTGACGAGCCGGCCGACGGCCGCCATCAGCTCGTCGGTGCGGTCGGCCTGCAGCTGGCCGCCGGCCGGCAGCACGCACTCGCGGGCGTGACCGTCGAGCAGCCCGAGCGCGACCTTCTCGAGCGCCGCCTGGGCGGCGGAGATCTGCGTCAGGACGTCGATGCAGTAGCGATCGTTCTCGACCATCCGCTCGATGCCGCGAATCTGGCCCTCGATCCGGCGCAGGCGCGCGAGCAGCTGCTGCTTGCTGGCGGTGTAGCCGCGTCCCTGCGGTGCGGGAGGCTCGGCGGCGGTCATGGCGTGCATCGTAGCGTACCCCGCGGGGGTATACTCGCCAACGCTCGTCCGCATACCCCCCATCCGTATCGATAGGAGCCCCTACAGATGTCCGACGCCGATCGCACCTTCACCGTCTCCGGCATGACCTGCGGTCACTGCAAGTCCTCCGTCGTCAACGAGGTCCTGCAGGTCCCGGGCGTGCGCGCCGTCGACGTCGACCTCGACAGCGGCGTCCTGACCGTTCGCGGCGAGGCCGACGACGCCGCCATCCGCAACGCCGTCGACGAGGCGGGCTACGCCGTCGCATGATCCCGGGTCGGCCGAGGATCGTGGATGGC
>JAWVGK010000185.1:0-8446 GCA_033855155.1 Solirubrobacteraceae bacterium
GTCCTCGTCCACGTCGGCGGCCACCTCGCCTTCGAGACCGAGGCGATCGCGGCAGCATGCCGCGACGCGGGCGTGTACCTCCTCGAGGACTGCGCGCACGCACACGGCGCCTCGTGGGACGGCCGCAAGCCCGGCTCGTTCGGCGACGCGGGCGTCTACTCCTTTTACGCGACAAAAACCATTTCGACCGGCGAAGGCGGCATGCTGGTCTCCGCGGATGAGTCGTTCATCAAATTTTCACGTGCGTTTCGCGACTATGGAAAGCCCGACCACGCGGTCGAGGGGCTCAACTTCCGCATGAGCGAGTTCACCGCGGCGCTCGGGCTCGTCCAGGTCGAGCGCCTGCCGCAGATCGTCACGTGGAAGAACGAGGTCGCGCGCGCCGAGCTCGACCCGCTGTATCCGTCGCGCGTGGAGCTTCCGCAGGGGATGGTCTCCGGCCTCTACAAGTACATCGTCTTCGACTGGCTCGAACGCTCGACCGGCCGCGTCTACGACCAGCCGTGCCACCGCATCATGGGCACGGGCGACGACCTGCCACACAGCGACTGGGTGGCTGCGAACCACTCGTGCGTGCCGCTGTACTACCGGCCCTGATTCACACAGCCACCGCGTGCAGCCCGCGCGCGGCGAGCTCGTCGAGGATCCGCGGCAGCGCCTGTGCCGTGCGCCGCCAGGACCCCGCCGCCGAGTAGTGGTCGGCGTCGTGCAGCAGCACGACGTCGCCCGCGCGCACGGCGTGCGTCGCGCGTGCCGCGATGCTCGCCGGGGTCGCGCGCGCCGACCAGTCGCGCCCCCATGCCGACCACAGCAGCGGCGTCCAGCCGCGGCGGCGCGCCTCGGCGAGCGCGAGCGGCGAGAAGATCCCGAACGGCGGGCGGTAGCGTGACGGCGTGACGCCGGCATGCTCCTCGACCAGCGCGGCGCAGCGGTCGAGGTCCGCGCGCAGCGCGCCCGGCGTGCGCAGGCTCGTGGCGCGGTGGCGGTCGCCGTGGACGGCGAGGCGGTGGCCAGCGGCGACGACCTCGCGCGCGACGCTCGCGTGCGCGCGCAGCTGCTCGCCGACGACGAAGAACGTCGCCCGCGCGCCCGCGGCCGCGAGCGCCTCGAGCACGGCCGGCGTGCCCTGCGGATGCGGGCCGTCGTCGAACGTCAGCCCGACGGCGCCGGGTGCGAGATCCAGCCGCCGCGCGATCCCCAGCGCATCGCACAGCAGCGGGACGTGCGCGGCGGGGGCCGGCGCCGCCCAGGCGGCGATGCCGAGCGCCGCCGCCGCGCCGAGCGCCGGCCTCATCGCCGACGACCACGGGCGCGGCGGCGGAGGCGAGCGCGCCCGCCGACGCAAGGCCGGATGCGGGCGCGAACACGGCGGCGGTCACGGCGAGCGCTACCGCCGACGCGACGGATGCGAGCCCGACAACCGCCGCGGGCCGCCGCGATGCTGAGCGGCATCCTGCTCGCGCTCGCGGCGGCGGCCTGCTTCGAATGCTCGTACGTCCTGCAGGCGCTGGAGGTGCGCGCGGTGCCGGCGATGACGCGGGCGAGCGTCGGCGCGTTGCGGCGCCTCGCGACGCGCCCCGTGTGGCTCGGCTCGATTGCGCTCGGCCTCGCCGGCTTCGGGCTGCAGGTGCTGGCGCTGCGCCACGCGCCGCTGTCGCTCGTGCAGCCGCTGCTGGCGACGGGGCTGCTCGGCCTGCTCGCCTTCTCGGCGACCGTCCTCGGCGAGGCCGTCGGCCGGCGCGAGGCGCTCGCGGTCGTCGCGATCGTCGCCGGCGTGACGCTGATCGCGCTCGCCGATCCGCGCCGCGGCGCCGCCGTCGCACCCGGCCCCGCGTTCGTGCTCGCGGGCGCGGCGCTGGCGATCGTCGCGCTGAGCGCGTTCGTGCGGCGCAGTCCGCGCGGCGGCGGCCTGCTCGCGGCGGCGATCGCCGCCGACGCGCTCGCCGCGCTGGCGGCCGCGCAGGCCGCCCGCGCGCTGCCCGGCGTCGTCGCCGTCGCGGGCTGGTGCGCGCTGGCGGCCGCGGGCGGCGTCGCGGCCGTCGCGGCGGAGAGCGCGGTGCTGCAGCGCCGCGGCGCAGCGCGCGTCGCGCCGGTCGTGCTCGCCGGGCAGGTCGCGGTGCCGGTCGCGCTCGCGCCGCTGGTCATCGGCGAGCGCTGGGGCAGCCCTGCGCTGCTGGCGTGCGGCCTCGCGCTCGTCATCGCGGGCAGCGCGGCGCTGGCCTCGTCAGCCGGCGTGAGCCGTCTCGCGCTCGGCCAGCCCGAGGACGAGGTCCGCGGCGGCGGGCAGGTCGGGGATCTGCGGCCCTGAGCGCGGCGCCGCGAGCGCCGTCACGAGCGCGTGCGCGAGCCGGCGGCGGTCGTTTGCCACCGCGACGAGCCCGAGCTGCTGGTAGGCGCGGTTGTTGGCGCGGATGTGCCCGCGCGGCCAGCCGAAGGAGATCACGCGGCAGTCGCACATCAGCGCCTCGAGGACCGTCAGCCCGGCGGTCGAGTGGATCAGCACGTCGGCCGCGGCGAGCAGCGAGACCATGCGGTCGGTGAAGCCCCACACCTGTACGCGCGGCTCGCCGCCGTAGGTCTGCTGCAGGCGCTCGAGCAGGCCCGCGTTGTGCCCGGTGAGCACGATGATCGTGTCGCCGCCGTAGTGCAGCGCCGTGTCGATCGCCGTCGGCAGGTCGCCGATGCCCCAGCCGCCGCCGGACACGACGACGATCGAGCCGCGCGCGGGCAGCTCGAGCTCGGCGCGCGCGACGAGGCGCTCGGGCGGGTCGGTGAAGCGCGGGTCCGACAGGCCGTGGACGGCTTCGACGCGCGCCTGCGGACCGGCGACCTGCAGCACCTCGGCCTTGGACTCGGGGTGCGTGATGAGGTGCAGGTCGACGCCGGGGTGCGCCCAGTAGTGCAGCGCGGCGAGGTCGGTGATCGCGCTGACCAGCGGCGTCCGCAGCCTGCCGGCGACGCGCATGCGCCCGAGCAGCTCGGTCGTGATCGGGTACGTCGAGACGACGACGTCGGCGGGATGCGCGCGCAGGTAGGCCTCGAAGCGCCGGCCCATGACCCGCTCGATGAACGCCGAGCCCGCGCGGCGCATCGGGGCGAAGCGCGTGCCGAGCAGGTAGCCGACGTCGAAGGCGACGTTGCCGGCGCGCGTCTCCAGCGACGACGCGCCGCCGATGATCGCGCGCGCGACCGGCCCGCCGACCTCGAGGCCGTCGACGACGTCGGCGGTCGCGCCGTGCTCGCGCAGCGCGTCGGCGAGCAGCTCGGCGGGCAGGTCGTGGCCGGCGCCGATCGAGGCGGTGAAGACGAGCGCGTGCGTGGGCATGAGCTTCATCGTGCCAGTCCGAGCGGCTCGAGGTCGGGGTGGCTCGCCGGGCGCGAGGCTCAACGCCGGGATGCCGGCGCCGCGAGGCAACGACGAAGGCGGCCCGCCTTTCGGGCCCCGGGCCCGTCGAGAACGCGGCCTGGCGGCGACCGGCGCCCGGGGTTAGCCTCGCGGGATGCGCAGGCGCAAGCACTGGGGCTGGGGCTACGAGGCCGACGCCTGGTCGGTGGCGCAGCTGCGCGCCGCGGCGCCGGGCCTCGAGGAGCACCTGCGGATCGCCGGCGACGGCGACGTGCGCGAGCCGGTCGCGCTCGAGGACGTCGTGCTGCCGGCGCCGCGCGCGCAGGCGCCGGCCGCGCTGGCGGCGATCTGCGTGGCGGACGCGCACGCGCGCGCGCTGCACGCGTGGGGCTCGTCGTACGCCGACGTCGTGCGCGGGTTCGCGGGCCGCTTCGACTTCCCGCCCGACGTCGTCGCGCGCCCGCGCGGGGAGCGCGACGTCGAGGCGGTGCTCGAGTGGGCCGCCGCCGCGAACCTCGCGGTCGTGCCCTACGGCGGCGGCACGAGCGTCTCGGGCGGCCTGCAGTGCGAGGTCCCGGCGCGCTTCGACGGCGTCGTGTCGCTGGACATGGGGGCGATGGACCGCGTGCTGCAGATCGACGACGTCTCGCACGCGGCGCTGATCCAGGCCGGCGCGACGGGCCCGGCGCTCGAGAAGCAGCTTCGCGCGCTCGACCTGACGCTGCGCTTCTACCCGCAGTCCTTCGAGCTGTCGACGCTCGGCGGCTGGATCGCAACGCGCGCCGGCGGGCACTTCGCGACCGTCGAGACGCACGTCGACGACCTCGTCGAGTCGGTCCGCGCGATCACCCCGACCGGCGCGTGGGAGTCGCGCCGGCTGCCCGGCTCCGGCGCCGGCCCGTCGCCGGACCGCATGCTGCTCGGCTCGGAGGGCATCCTCGGCGTCGTCACCGAGGCGTGGGTGCGGGTGCGTCCGCGCCCGCAGGCGCACTCGCTCGCGGCCGTGCGCTTCGCCGAGTTCTCCGACGCCGTCGCGGCCCTGCGCGCGATCGCGCAGTCGGGCCTGCGGCCGTCCAACTGCCGCCTGATCGATGCCGAGGAGGCCCGCATGACGGGCGCCAGCGACGGCACCTCGGCACTGCTCGTGCTCGGCTTCGAGGCCGCGCAGCAGACGCTGCTGCCGGTCGGCGAGCTGCTGGACCGCGCGCTGCTGCTGTGCGCCGAGGAGGGCGGCGAGTGGGACGAGGGCGCCGTGCGCCGGCCGCGGCCCGGCGTCGCCGACGCGGGCACCGGCGACGCCGTCGGCGCCTGGCGCACGGCGTTCCTGCGCGCGCCGTACCTGCGCGACGCGTTCGTGTCGATGGGCGTCCTGTCGGAGACCTTCGAGAGCGCCGTCACGTGGGAGCGCTTCGGCGCACTGCACGCCGCGGTCGCGGCGGCGGCCGGCGAGGCGATCGGGCCGGCCGGGCGCGTGACGTGTCGCATCTCGCACGTCTATCCCGACGGGCCGGCACCGTACTTCACCGTGCTCGCGCCCGCGCGACGCGGCGATGAGCTCGAGCAGTGGGCGGTCGTCAAGCACGCCGCGTCGGAGGCGATCCTCGCCGCCGGCGGCACGATCACCCACCACCACGCGATCGGCCGCGACCACCGGCCGTGGTATGACCGCCAGCGCCCGGAGCCGTTCGCGGCGGCGCTGCGCGCCGCGAAGCAGGCCGTCGACCCGCGCGGGATGTTGAACCCGGGGGTCTTGATCGACGCGTGAGGCGCGCTATCTTGACGGGCGTGCCAGTCGATCCGTCGCTCATCGGCAAGAACCTGCGCGCCTTTCAGAAGGGCATCGACGAGCACGACTTCGCGAACCCGACGCACACCGCCTACGGCATCGGCCTCGCGCACTTCGACATGGAGCGCATGGGCTTCGACGAGGGCGAGCAGGTCCTGCCGGGGATCACGATCCACGCCGACGGCGGCCAGACCGGCAACTTCCGCGTGCTCTGCGACGGCGACCATCTCGAGGAGCTCGAGGCCGAGCAGGCCGAGGTCGTCGACGCCGTCTCGACGCAGCGCGCGTCGATCCCCGTCGGCGCTCCCGACGACGCCGAGCGTTGACCGCGCCGCCCGGCCGGACGCGCGCCGGCGACGGGCTATGCCACCGATGCCGTTGCGCGGTACATTTCGCACCGAGCGGATCATCGGCCCGCATCAGAGACACTCAAAGGGAGGCAGTGTTTTCATGGTCAAGCCCCAATACCTGTTGTTCGCGGTCCTGACGTTGGTCATCTTCCTGGTGATCCTCGGCCTGTTCGTCTTCGGGCCCGACAGCAGCCCGTTCGACAGCGGCGCCACCAAGTCGCTGGTCGGCAGGTAGGAACCCGGGAGTCGCGCCGGCGCCGGAGGGTCAGCCCCGGCGGCGCGCTTTCACCGTGGCGCCTGCTCGGCGCTCGCAGGCCGGCCGCCTGCGAGCGCCGTCACGCGCGCGCCCCGTAGTAGGGTCGATTCGTGAGCGAGTACGGCAAGCTGGGGATCGACTACGACGTCCTCGACGAGTCCAAGCGCTCGGCGATCGGCTTCGCGCAGTCGACGTCGCACCTGCTCGAGGTCCATGGCGGGCGCGCCGTCGAGGCGTCGCGCGGCGCCTCGGCGTTCGTGCTCGAGCTCGGCGGCCAGCACCTCGCGTTCGTCGTCGAGGGGCTCGGCACGAAGTCGATCATCTCGCGCCACTGGCTCGAGGTCGCCGGCGAGGATCGCTTCGCCGACATCGGCATCGACGCGGTCGGCGCGATCGTCAACGACGTCGTCAGCGTCGGCGCGCTGCCGCTCGTCATCAACGCGTACTTCGCCACGGGGCGCTCGGACTGGCACGCCGGCGCGAGCGGCCTCGGGTCGCTGCTTGAGGGTTGGCGCCGCGGTTGCGAGCTGTCGCAGGCCGCCTGGGGCGGCGGCGAATCGCCGGCGCTGCCCGGCCTCGTCTCGCCCGACGACATCGAGCTGGCCGGCTCGGCGATCGGGCTCGTCCCGGCCGAGTGGGGGCCGATCCTCGGCGACGAGCTGCGCGACGGCGACGCGATCGTGCTCGTGCGCAGCTCGGGCCTGCACGCCAACGGCGCGTCGCTTGCGCGGTCGGTCGCGGCCGCGTTGCCCGATGGACTGCTGACGGCGATGCCGAGCGGGCGGCGCTTCGGCGACGCGCTGCTGGACCCGAGCGTCATCTACGTGCCGCTCGTCGCCGAGCTGCGCAAGCGCGCGATCCGCCCGAGCTACCTGTCGCACATCACCGGCCACGGCATGCGCAAGCTCATGCGCGCGCCGGGCGACTTCACGTACGTCGTCGAGGAGCTGCCGCCGGTCCCCGAGGTGCTGTCGTACCTCGCCGAGCAGGCCGCCATCGACGCGCGCGAGGCGTACGGGACGTTCAACATGGGCGCGGGCTTCGCGGTCTACGTCGCGCCCGAGCACGCGCCGCAGGTCGTCGAGGCGGCGGCGGCGTGCGGCATGCGCGCCGCGACCTGCGGTCGCGTCGAGGCCGGCGAGCGCAGCGTCGAGATCGTGCCGCTGGGCTTCGCCTACCGCGGCGACGAGCTCGAGCTGAGCTGACCGAGCTCGACGTCGATGCCGTCGGCCTCGAAGCAGACGTAGCCGGCGACCTTCATCGCCTCGGCGATCGGCAGCTCGTAGCTCCAGGCGGCGTCGGGGAACTGCCGGCCGCCGGCGTGCACGTGCCAGTGGACCGCGTCGCCCATATACGGCGAGGTCGTGCGCGTCGTGCTCGGCGCGAGGTGCCCGGCGACGAGGTCGCCGCGCGGGACGTACGCGCGCACCGGCATGCTCGTCTCGAAGACGAGCACCGGGCGCGTGGTCTCGGCGACGAGGTCGTCGCCGACGCTGACGCGCACCGGCCGCGAGCTGGCATGCACGTCGACGCGGTGGTACGGGTCGCGCACGTGGCCGGCGACCTGCTCGTCCTCGACCATCCAGCGGTCGGTCTTGGCAGCGGCGAGGGCCGCGAAGCCGCGCAGCCACGGCGCGCCGTCGAGCGGCTGCTCGTAGGCCCAGACGGCGTCCTCGCGCAGCTCGTCGCCGACGCGCAGCGACCAGTACGAGGCGTCGCCCTTGAACGGGCAGTGCGTCGAGGTCTGCGTGCGCTCGAGCAGTGCCTGGTCGAAGTCCTCCAGCGGCACGTACGCGACCGGGCGGATCCCGGTCTCGTGCAGCAGGTGCGCACGGGTGCTATCGAGCACGACCGCGTCGCCGACGAACGCGCGCAGGCGCCGGCCGTCGGCCTCGAAGAGGATCTTGTGCGCGGGCGACTGGATCGTGTAGTTCGAGCTCGCGGGGCGGCCGCCGAGCGGTCCGCTGCCGAGGGTCAGGCTCATGCGATCTCCACCTTCAGTCGCTTGTCGAACGCGCGGCCGAAGAGCTCGACCTCGCGCTGCGCCGCCCAGCGCTCGACGCTCGCGGCGCCGTCAGCCTCCAGGGCGATGCGGACGGTGCCGTCGTCGGCGCGCACGTGCGCGGCGTGCACGCTCTGGTCGCGGCTGCGCTCGAGGTCCTCGGCGAGGCGCAGCAGGATCGCCATCCGATCCAGGCGCGCGTCGTCGCCGTCGTCGACGAGCGGCTCGAGCTCGGCGAAGTCCGGCGTGCCCTTGCGGTGATAGCGCGCGGCCTGGGCGATCAGCGCGACCTCGCGCGGCGCGAAGCCCGGCAGGCCGGCGTTGAGGATGAGGTAGCGCGAGTGCTTGTGATGGTCGTCGTAGTCGACCGACATGCCGATGTCGTGCAGCACGCAGGCGCACCACAGCAGCTCGCGCTCCCAGCGCTCGCCGGGATGCAGGCCGGCGGCGGCGAGCTCGTCGAAGAGCCCGAGCGCGAGCCGGCAGACGTGCTCGGTGTGGGCGGGGTCGACGTGGTAGCGGGCGGCGAGGTTCAGGACGCTCGAGCGGCGCACGTCGTCGAACAGCGGCGGCTCGCCGTCGAGGTGCGCGCCGAAGAAGACGCCCTCGCGCAGGCCGGCCTCGGTGACCTCGATCGCGTCGAAGCCGCCGGCCTCCAGGACGCCCTGCACGACGATCGCGCCCGCGAGGATGAGGTCGGCGCGCG
>JAWVGK010000186.1:0-18510 GCA_033855155.1 Solirubrobacteraceae bacterium
GCTTCGCCGGCGCGGCCGGCATCGCGGCGGACGGCGACGAGGGCGCCGACGCCGACGACGTCGCCGAGGCGGAGGTCGCCGTCGCCGCCGACAGGGAGGACCTGCTCGGCGTCGAGATCGAGATCACGCCGCACGGCAAGTCGACCAAGCGCCTGACGCTGCTGTCGGGCGGCGAGAAGTCGATGACGGCGATCGCCTTCCTGTTCGCGGTCTTCCTCGCCAAGCCGTGCCCGTTCTACATCCTCGACGAGGTCGAGGCGGCGCTCGACGACCCGAACATCACGCGCTTCCTCACGCTGCTGCGCCGCTACTCCGACCGCGCGCAGTTCATCGTCGTCACGCACCAAAAGCGCACGATGGAGGCCGCCGACACGCTCTACGGCATCTCGATGGGCGACGACGGCGTCTCGAAGGTCATCTCGCGCCGCCTGCCGCGCGAGGAGGAGGCGCCGCCGGCCGCGCCCGCCGCTGGCGCGGCGTAGCGAAAAACCCCGCGCGCACCCGCTATCGCTTAGGGTCGCGGGCATGGAATTCGATCACGCGTTCTCCGTCGGAGCGCCCATCGACGACGTCTGGGCGGTGCTCGGAGACGGCGAGCGGCTCGTGCCGTGCATCCCCAACGCGCGCCTGGTCGGCAGCTCCGGCAACAGCTACGACATCGAGGTCGAGGCCGACATCGGCTTCGTGACGCTCAAGACGAAGGTCAACGTCACGCTCGGCGAGCGCGACGACGGCGCGCACCGCCAGGTGCTGGAGATCCACGCGCGCGACGGCGACGGCGACCAGCTCGCCGACGCGACCGCCACGATCGTGCTGACCGAGGCGGCCGGGCGTTCGGTGGCGGCCGTGCACACGAGCGTCGAGGTCGGCGGCATCGCCAGGCTCGTCTCCGAGGACAAGATCGACGAGGTCGCCAACAGGACGTTCACGAAGTTCGGCGCGAACCTCGAGGCGCTGCTGACGCAGTAGCGGCGCCGCGAGCGCGCGCCGGGCGGGGCGGGTCCCCCGGCAGTCGCTTCTCGGCGAAGTAGACGGCGATGTGGTTGGCGTTGTAGCGCGGGATCTCGACGTAGCCAGTCCGCTGGAACAGCGCGCGGCTGTGGCGCTGGCGCGGGCCGGCGTCGACGCGCGCACGCTCGTAGCCGAGCTCGCGCGCGGCGCGCTCGAGCGCCTCCAGCAGCGCGCGCCCGGCGCCGCGCGAGCGCGCGCCGGGGACGACGTACATGCGCTTGATCTCGCAGACGCCGTGCTCGAGGCGGCGCAGGCCGCCGATCGCGACCGCGCGCTCGCCCTCGTAGCCGACGAGGAACGCGCCGTGCGGCGCGGCCATCTCGTCGGGCGTCGTCACCGAACCGGGCCTGTCGACGCGGCCGGGGTACTGGTCGTTGAGCAGGTCGTCGAGCTCGCGCAGGAGCTCGGCGCCGGGGCTGTCGTCGGCGCGGCTGAGGCGGAACTCGAACGCCATGACGCTATCGTCGCGCATCGCCATGGCACGCGACTGGAACGACCTCTTCATCACCGACGGCGCGCGGCCCGTCGCGGCCGCACCGTCCGACGACGAGCCCGAGCGCAAGCGCGGCTTCTTTCGCAAGCTGCGCAAGAACCTCGCCAAGACGCGCGAGGCGCTCGGCGCAGAGATCCAGGCGACGCTGCTGGAGGGCGACGTGGACGAGGAGACGTGGGAGCGCCTCGAGGAGGCGCTGATCATGGCCGACGTCGGCGCGGCGACGACCGCGCGCGTCGTCGGCGAGCTCGAGGTGCTGGCGTCCGGCGGCGAGATCGTCGGCGGCGAGGCGCTGAGCCGGCGCCTGGCGCAGATGCTCGCCGAGATCGCCCGCACCGGCGAGGACCGCATCGACGTGCGCGCGAACCCGACGGTCATCATGGCCGTCGGCGTCAACGGCACCGGCAAGACGACGACGATCGGAAAGCTCGCGTGGCACCTGCAGCACGAGCTCGGGCTGCGGGTCCTGCTCGGCGCGGCCGACACGTTCCGCGCCGCCGCCGTCGAGCAGCTCACCGGCTGGGCCGAGCGCGCGGGCTGCGAAATCGTCCGCGGCCGCGAGGGCGCGGACCCCGGCGCCGTCGCCTTCGAGGCGATCAAGCAGGGCCGCGAGCGTGGGGCGGACGTCGTCATCATCGACACAGCCGGGCGGCTGCACACGCAGGACGACCTCATGGCCGAGCTCGCGAAGGTCCGCCGCGTGATCGCCAAGCAGCTCGAGGGCGCGCCGCACGAGACGCTGCTGACCGTCGACGCGACGACCGGCCAGAACGGCCTGCGCCAGGCGAAGCTCTTCTCGGAGGTCGTGCCCGTCGACGGCATCGTGCTGACGAAGCTCGACGGCACGGCGAAGGGCGGCATCGCGCTCGCGATCGCCGGCGAGCTCAACATCCCGGTGAAGCTCATCGGCATCGGCGAGGGGCTCGAGGACCTGCGCCCCTTCGACGCCGACGAGTACGCGCGCGCGCTGCTGACGTAGCCGTGCGCGTCCTGCTGCGACTCCTCGTCCTGACCGCGCTGGCGAGCACGGTGCCGGCCGCTGCCGCGCAGGCACAGGCCGCGGCCGTGCTGTCGCCGGCGCGCTACGCGGCGCTCGACGCGGTCTACGTGGCGTCGCTGCCGCTGGACCGCAACCCGACGCCCGCCCAGGTCGCCGAGCTGCGACGCGTCTGCGAGGCGGTCGATCGCGGCGATCGCCTGCTCGCCGTCGAGCGGACGTCGTGCCTGACGGGAGTCGACGCGATCGGGCCGAGCCAGGCGTTCGCCCGCTGCTCGGCGCGCCGCGCCTGCGTGCGCGCGGCGCGGGCGCTGCGGATCGTGCTGCGCAGGTCGCTCTCCGACGCGCGCGCGGCCAACGGGATCGTCGCGCTCGAGCTGGCGCCGGGCGCGTGTCGCACGGAGCTGCGCTCCAACCGGACGCTGCTGCGCTCGCTCGAGGCGCTGGGCGACGGCCTCGCGATGCTCGAGCGCGCCCTGCGCCGCAACGACCGCGCGGCCATCCGGCGCGCCGAGCGGCGGATCGCAGCCGCCGGCGACGCGCTCGACGACCAGCCGACCGCGGCGCAGTCGCTCGAGGTCTTCCGCGGCGTCTGCACGCCGGCCGCGCCCGGCTGACGGCTGCCCGGCTCGCCGGGCGCAACGATCGGCCGACGTGGGAGTTCCAGCAGCATGAGACCTCGCCTGGCGCTCCCGCTCGTCGCCGCGCTCGCCGCAACGCCGGTCGCCGCGGCGCGCGCGCAGTCGCCGTGGAGCGCGCCGCAGACGCTGACCGACCCCGCGACGACGGTCACGCAGGCGCCGTCGGTGCTGTCGAGTCCGGGCGCCGGCACGATCGTGGCGTTCGGCGTCGGCGCGCGGCCGGGTCCGGCCAGCCTCGCGCTGGCGCGGCGGCCGCCGGCGTCGCAGCTGTTCGGCGCGCCGCTCGTCACGACGACGCGCTCGGACGCCACGCGCGTGCTGACCTACGCCAGCTCACGGATCGTCGTCGTCAGCCAGAGCGCGGGCCTCAGACCCAGCCTGCGCGTGCGCTTCGGCTCGGCGCGCGGCAGCCTCGGCGCGCCGCGCACGGTGTCGGGCAACGAGAACGTCCTGCGCTGGTCGGCGGCCGTCGACGCCCGCGGCGACGTCGCGATCGCGTTCGTCGCGCTGCGCCCGGCGCCCCGTGCCGGCGGCTCGCAGCGCCGCGTCGTGGTCGTCGCGCGGCGCGCGGCCGGCCACGCCTTCGCCAAGCCGGAGACGATCGTCGGACGCGGGCAGGCGAACAACGTCGCCGCGGCGATCGACGCCGGCGGCGGCGTCTTCGTCGCCTACGAGCAGCAGGGCCGCGTGCGGACGCGCAGCCGGCCCGCCGGCCGCGCCTGGCAGCCGGTCGACGAGGTCGTCCCGCAGGCCGTCAAGGGCGCGCAGCTGCGCGTCGCGCTCGGCGCCGGTGGCCGCGCCGTGCTCGCGATCTTCGAGCAGGCGCTGTCCGAAGGCGGCGACAACGGCCCGGCGCGCATCGTTGCGGCCGTGCGCCGCCCCGGGCACCACTTCGGCACGGCGCAGCTGCTGGAGAGCTTCCCCGAGCGCTTCCCGGACTTCTTCGGAACGCCCGCGTCGGCAGAGGTCGCGCTCGACGGCGACGGCGCGCTGCTCGCCTGGACGGGTCGCGTCGGCGGCGGCTTCGGCGTGCGCGTCGCAACGCTCGCCGGGTCGCGCTTCGGCGCGCCGGTCGACATCTCGCCGAGCGGCCAGCAGCTCGACGGCCTCGCGGTCGCGGACGGCGGACACGCGACGGTCGCGTGGAGTCCGGTCGCGACCGATCCCGCGCCGCCGACGGCGACGATCGGCGCCGCCGTTCGCGCTCCCGGCGCCGCGGCGTTCGGAGCGCCGGAGCTCGTCTCGGACGTCGAGGCGAGCGCGCGCCGGGCAGCGGTCGGCTACGCGCCCGGCAGCGGGCTGCCGACGATCGCGTGGCTGGCGGCCACCGGACCGTCGAGCACAGGTGTGAGAGTCGCCACCCGCGCCACACCCTGACCGCCCCAAGGCGCCCCGCCCACGAGCTACAGTCGAACGCATGGACGCGTGGATGATCTGGATCCTGCTGGCCGTCATCCTCGCGGTCGGCGAGGTCATGTCGTTGAGCTTCTTCCTGGCGCCGTTCGCCGCCGGCGCGCTGCTCGGCGCGATCGCCGAGCTGGCCGGGACGGGGACGGCCGTGGCGCTGATCGTCTTTCTCGTCAGCTCGGGGCTGCTGACGGGCTTCGTGCGGCCGATCGCCCGCCGCCACATGCACACGCCCGCGCAGATCCGCACGGGCACCGCGGCGCTCGTCGGCCAGACGGCGGTCGTCACCGTGCGCGTCGACGACGGCGCCGGCGCCGTGAAGCTCGGCGGCGAGATCTGGACCGCGCGCCCGTACGTCGAGGGCGAGGTCATCGAGCCCGGCCGGCGCGTCGACGTCGTGCAGATCCAGGGCGCGACCGCGCTCGTCAGCGACGACGAACCACTAGGAGGTTGAGATGGAAGCCGGACTGATCCTGCTCGTCATCATCGCGGTGTTCGCGCTGCTGCTGGCCGCCAAGACCGTGCGCATCATCCCGCAGGCGCGCGCCGGCGTCGTCGAGCGCTTCGGGCGCTACCAGCGCACGCTGAACCCTGGGCTGGCGATCGTCGTGCCGTTCGTCGACCACGTCGGCGCGATGATCGACATGCGCGAGCAGGTCGTCACGTTCAAGCCCGCGGGCGTCATCACCGGCGACAACGTCGGCATCCAGATCGACAGCGTCCTGTACTTCACGATCACCGACGCGAAGTCCGTGTCCTACGAGGTCGCCAACCCGCTGCAGGCGATCGAGCAGCTGACGGTGACGACGCTGCGCAACGTCATCGGCGGCCTGACGCTCGAGGAGGCGCTGACCAGCCGCGACGAGATCAACTCCCAGCTGCGCACGGTGCTCGACGACGCGACGGGGCGTTGGGGCATCCGCGTCAACCGCGTCGAGGTCAAGGCGATCGATCCGCCGGCCTCGATCCAGGAGGCGATGGAGAAGCAGATGCGCGCCGAGCGCGACCGCCGCGCCTCGATCCTCACGGCCGAGGGCTCCAAGCAGTCGCAGATCCTCAATGCCGAGGGCGCCAAGCAGGCGGCGGTGCTGACCGCCGAAGGCCAGCGGACCGCGGCGATCCTGCGCGCCGAGGGCGAGGCGAAGGCGATCCAGACCGTCTTCGGCGCGATCCATGCCGGCGACCCCGACGAGGGCCTGCTGTCCTACCAGTACCTGCAGATGCTGCCGAAGCTTGCCCAGGGCGACGCGAACAAGATCTTCATCATCCCGTCGGAGTTCAGCCAGGCGCTCGGCAACCTCGGCGGCACGATCGCGGCCGCCGTGCGACCGGCGCCGCCGCAGGTCCCGCCGGCGCCGTGAGCGCGTTGGTCCTGCCCGACGAGATCGAGCGGTACGCGTCCGCGCACACGACCGCGCCAGCCGAGCACCTGCGCGCGCTGGCGCGGGAGACGCGCGACACGCTGCGCTGGCCGGGGATGCTGACGGGCGACGTCGAGGGGCGCCTGCTCGAGTTCCTCGTCTTCCTCGCGCAGCCGCGGCTCGTGCTCGAGATCGGCACGTACTCCGGCTACAGCGCGCTGTCGATGGCCGGCGCGCTCGCGCCCGGCGCCCGGATCGTCACGTGCGAGATCGACACGGAGCATGCCGACTTCGCCGAGCGCCACATCGCCGCCGCGGGCATGGCCGAGCGCATCGAGGTGCGCCGCGGCCCGGCGCTCGACACGATCGCGACGCTCGACGAACCGCTGGACCTCGTCTTCGTCGACGCCGACAAGCCGGCCTACCTCGACTACTACGAGGCCGTCCTGCCGAAGCTCTCGGCGCGCGGCCTGATCGTCGTCGACAACGTCCTGTGGAGCGGCCGCGTCGCGCAGCCACCGTCCGACGACGACAGCGAGTCGACGGTCGCGCTGCGCGAGTTCAACGACCACGTCGCCGCCGACGATCGCGTCGTCGCCGTCATGCTGACCGTGCGCGACGGCGTGACGCTCGTGCGCCGCGCCTGAGCGAGGCGCGGCGCCCGCCGGGCTTGCTCGGATGGCGCGTACGCGCTAGAACCTCGATTGCAAGTGGGAGAGAGATGCGGGTCGGCTCCTTCGCGGGCGCGGGTCCCGCTTCACATCGTCGCCAAAGGAGAAGACATGGACGAGAAGGACGCAGCAGGCGAGCGGCTGCTGGTGATGGCCGGCATCGGCCTGGCGGTCATCATGGCCCTGATGGCCATCCTGGTCGGCTAGCCGCACCCGACGACATGCAGCCTGCGGGCTCGTCACGCCGATCGCGGCGTGCCGAGCCCGCCGCGGCTGCGGCCGTAGACTGCGCGTCGTGTTCGACACGCTCTCCGAGAAGCTGCAGGCGGCGCTCTCCGACGTCCGCTCGCGCGGCACGCTGACCGAGGCCGACATCAACGTGGCGATGCGCGAGATCCGCCTCGCGCTGCTCGAGGCCGACGTCAACTTCAAGGTCGTCAAGTCGTTCACCTCGACGGTCAAGGAGCGCTCGCTGGGCGCCGACGTGCTCGGCCAGCTGAACCCCGGCCAGCAGGTCGTGAAGATCGTCAACGAGGAGCTGACCGCGCTGATGGGCGGCTCGAGCGCCGGCATCGCCTTCTCGCCGCGCCCGCCGACGGTGATCCTGATGGCCGGCCTGCAGGGCTCCGGCAAGACGACCGCGACCGCCAAGCTCGCGAAGTTCCTCCTGAAGGAGCACGGCTCGTCGGTGGCGCTGGCGGCATGCGACGTCTACCGCCCGGCGGCGGTCGACCAGCTCGTGAAGGTCGGCGGCCAGGTCGGCGCGACGGTCTATCAGCAGGGCACCGACCGCGACCCCGTCGACATCGCCAAGTGGGCGCTCGACCAGGCCAAGCGCGATGGCAAGGACGTGCTGATCGTCGACACGGCGGGGCGCCTGCACATCGACGAGAAGCTCATGAACGAGCTCGTCGCGATCCGCAAGGCGGTCAAGCCGACGACCGTGCTGCTCGTCGTCGACGCGATGACCGGCCAGGACGCCGTCAATGTCGCCGAGCAGTTCGCCGCGGCGGTCGCCTTCGACGGCGTGCTGATGTCCAAGCTCGACGGCGACGCGCGCGGCGGCGCGGCGCTGTCGGTCAAGGCGGTGACGGGCAAGCCGATCCTGTTCGCGTCGACGGGCGAGAAGCTCGACCAGTTCGAGCGCTTCCATCCCGACCGCATGGCGCAGCGGATCCTCGGCATGGGCGACGTGCTGTCGTTCATCGAGAAGGCCGAGGCGCAGATCGACGAGGACGAGGCGAAGGAGCTCGAGCGCAAGCTGCGCCGCAACGAGTTCACCTTCGAGGACTTCCTCTCGCAGCTGAAGATGATGCGCAAGATGGGACCGCTGCAGTCGCTGCTGGGGATGATCCCGGGCTTCCAGGGCGCCGCGATGAAGAACGTCAAGATCGACGAGCGCGAGCTCGATCGCATCGAGGCGATCGTCCTGTCGATGACGCCGCTGGAGCGCCGCAGGCCCGATCTGATCAAGGGATCGCGGCGCCTGCGCATCGCCCGCGGCTCCGGCACGACGGTGCAGCACGTCAACCAGCTCGTCAAGCAGTTCAGCCAGATGCAGAAGCTCATGAAGCAGATCGGGAGGGGCAAGATGCCCGACCTGCAGGCGCTGATGCGGCAGGGTCGCTAGGCTGCTTCGCACATGGTTCGACTGAGACTCACCCGCGTTGGCGGCAAGAAGGACCCGATCTGGCGCATCGTCGTCGCCGATCAGCGCTCGCCGCGCGACGGTCGCGTGATCGAGACGATCGGCCATTACAACGCGCAGACGGAGCCCTCGACGATCCGCGTCGACGAAGAGCGCGCGCGCCACTGGCTGGACCGCGGCGCCCAGCCGTCGGACCAGGTGCGCAAGCTGCTGCGCATCCAGGGCATCTCCTAGAGGCCGGGGCTCCCGTTGCAGGAGCTGCTCGAGTATCTCGCGCGGGCCCTCGTCGACGATCCCGAAGCCGTGCGCGTCGAGCAGTTCGACGAGGACGACGGCAGCATCGTGCTCGAGCTGTCGGTCGGAGAGGACGACTACGGCAAGGTCATCGGCCGCGGCGGGCGGACGGCGAACGCGCTGCGCACCGTGCTGAAGGCCGCCGCGGTGAAGGACGGCTGTCGCGTGTTCGTCGACATCGTCGACTAGTGGCGGGCCTCGACGTCCTCAACGCCGGGCGCGTCGGGCGTCCGCACGGGCTCGACGGCTCGTTTCACGTCACGCGCCCGCGGCCGGCGCTGCTGGCGCTCGGCGGCGAGGTGCGCATCGGCGACGTCGTATGGGAGATCGTGCGCCGGGCGGGCACCGACGACCGCCCGATCCTGCGCCTGCACGGCGTCGACGACCGCGCCGGCGCCGAGGCGCTGCGCGGCGAGGACCTGTTCGTCGCGCGGTCGCTCGCGCCGCCGCTGGAGGAGGGCGAGTACTGGGCTGAGGACCTGCGCGGCTGTCGCGTCGTGACGGCCGGCGATCGCGAGCTCGGCGTCGTCGACGAGCTGCGCGCGCTGCCGTCGTGCGAGGTGCTCGAGGTCGGCGAGATGCTCGTGCCGATGGTCGGCGACGCCGTGATCGCCGTCGACGTCGCGGCGCGGCGGATCGTCGTCGACGCGCGCTTCCTCGGGCTCGACGAGGCGGCGGAGCCGGGGGGCTTGTCGGCGGCGCCGGGCGCTCCGGCCGCGGCGCCGGACGCTCCGCCCGCGGCGCCGGACGCTCCGGCCGCGGTGCCGGACGCTCCGCCGGCGGCGCCGGGCGCTCCGCCCGCGGCGCCGGACGCTCCGGCGGCGGCGCCGGACACTTGGTCGGCCGCGCGGGACGCTCGGTCGGCTGCGCCGGACGCTCTGCCCGCGGCGCCGGCCGCGCCCTGGGCGCCGGCGGTGCCAGCTGCGCCGGACGCTCCGCCTCCGCCGGCGGCGCCGGACGCTCCGCCCGCGCCGGCGGCGCCGGACGCCGCGCGGGGTTGACCGCTGCGCCTCGACGTCGTCACGCTGTTTCCCGACTGGTTCGACTGGTTCTCGTCGCAGCGCCACGTCGCCAACGCCCTCGCCGCCGGACATGAGCTGCGCACGCTCGACCTGCGCGAGCACACGCCGCTGAGCGGAGGCCAGGTCGACGACACGCCGTTCGGCGGCGGCGCCGGGATGGTGCTGCGCGTCGACGTCATGGACGCCGCGCTGCGCGCGTTCTACGGCGTCGATCCCGTCGACCTGCGGCGCGAGCGGCGGGTGATCGCGCTGACGCCGACCGGGCGGCTGCTCGACGACCGCCTCGTCGACGAGCTCGCCCGGGAGCCCGACGTGACGCTGCTGTGCGGGCGCTACGAGGGCTTCGACGAGCGTATCGTCGAGCACCTCGCCAGCGACGCCGTCTCGATCGGCGAGTACGTGCTGGCCGGCGGAGAGCTGGCGGCGATGGTCGTCTGCGACGCGGTGCTGCGCAAGCTGCCGGGCGCGCTCGGGCACAGCGCGTCCGCGCAGGAGGAGTCCTTCTCGGTCGCGCTCGAAGGACGGCCGGAGTACCCGCACTACACGCGGCCGGCCGAGTATCGCGGCTGGCGCGTGCCCGACGTGCTGCTGTCGGGCCACCACGAGGAGATCCGCAGCTGGCGCGAGCGCCGTTCGAAGGGCCGCGCCGAGGGCCGTGGGTCCTCGGCCTAGGCGCTTCGCTACCATCTTGCCCTCGGCGCGGCAAACCCCTTCGCCCGCGTCCCCTCTTCGCTTATGTCCTCAGTCATCGAACGTCTCGAGCGCGCTCAGCTGCGCCGCGTCCCGTCATTTCAAGCGGGCGATCGCCTGCGCGTGCACTTCCAGGTCGTCGAGGGCACGCGCAAGCGCACCCAGGTCTTCGAGGGCGTCGTGATCAAGCGCCAGGGCCACGGAGCGCGGGAGACCTTCACCGTGCGCAAGCAGTCCTTCGGCGTCGGCGTCGAACGCACGTTCCCCGTGCACTCCCCGAAGATCGAGAAGATCGAGGTCGCCGCCCGCGGCGACGTGCGGCGCGCGAAGCTCTACTACCTGCGCGACCGCGTCGGCAAGCGCGCCCGGGTGCCGGAGCGCCGCTACACCGGTCCCGAGGAGCGCGTCGTGCCCGGTCTGCTGCACGACCCCGCGGAGCAGCTCGCGGCCGAGCCCGCCGCTGCACCGGAAGCCGTCGCCGTCGACGGCGCCGTGGCCGGCGAGACGGTCGCCGAGGCGGCCACTGCGGCTGCAGGGACCGCTGCCGGAGGCGAGGCCGACGCGGCCTCCACCGGCGAGCAGGCGTGATCGAGACCGGCTCTCCCGACGCGAAGAAGGGGAGCGCCCGCCGTCGCAAGCGGCGCGCGAAGGACTCCGAGGAGTCTCACGGCAACTCGCCGTTGGAGCTCGTCCTGATCGTCGCCGTCGCCCTCGGACTGGCCCTCGGCATCCAGGCGTTCCTCGTCAAGCCGTACCGGATCCCCTCGGAGTCGATGGTCCCGACGCTCGTCATCGGCCAGCGCGTGCTAGTCAACCGCATCGGCAACCGCTTCGGCGATCCGCACATCGGCGACGTCACGGTCTTCCATCCGCCCAGCGGCGCGGAGAACGCGAACGAGTGCGGGGCGCCGCACAAGGACGACCAACCCTGCCCGACGCCGACGCCGACCAAGGCGAAGGTGAACTTCATCAAGCGCATCGTCGCCGGCCCGGGTGACACGCTGTCGATCATCGACGGCCACGTCGTGCGCAACGGCAAGCGCCAGAAGGAGCCGTTCATCCAGCCCTGCAGCGGCGGCGAGGAGTGCAACTTTCCGACGCAGATCACGATCCCGCCCAATCACTACTTCATGATGGGCGACAACCGCGGAGCATCGGATGACAGCCGCTATTGGGGCCCGGTTCCACGCGAGTGGATCATCGGCAACGCCTTCGCGACGTACTGGCCGCCGAAGCGCATCGGCCTGTTGTAGTCCGGCCGTGGGCGCGCGCCCGCGCTGGGGTCCTCGCGGCGCCGCACGCGGTTCCGCCCGCCGACTCGTGCATGATGCGGGGCGACCGTGAAGCCTTCGCCGACAGCCGCCCCGGGCGCGCGCCCCGCCACCGCAGCACCGTCCGCCACGCCCTCCTCCGCCGGCGCTCGCTCGCCTGAGTCCGCCGCCGGTCCCGACGCCGCCGCCCGCCGCCGCAAGGCCGCCGCCACGCGCCGGCGCACGAGCGGGCGCCGCCTGTTCGCCTACGACCGTCGTCTCGGCGTGCGCTGGGTCGCGGGCGCCGACGAGGCGGGCCGCGGATGTCTCGCCGGTCCACTGGTCGCGGCCGCGGTCCTGTTCGACACCGCGGCGCTGACCGCGCGCGACCTGCGCCCGCTGAGCCGGCTCAACGACTCCAAGCAGCACTCGGTCGAAGTGCGCGAGGAGCTGTTTCCGATCGTCCTGCGAACCGCCGTCAAGGTCTGCGTCGTCTCGCGCTGTGCGCCGGGCATCGACGCCCGGGGGCTGCACAAGACGAACCTCGCGGCGCTGCGCGACGCCCTGCTCGGGGTCGCGCGGCCGGGCTGCATCTGCCTCTCCGACGGCTTCGCGGTCGGCGACCTCGGCTACGAGCAGCGCGCGATCGTCGAGGGCGACGCGACCTCCGCAGCGATCGCGGCGGCGTCGATCGTCGCCAAGGTCACCCGCGATCGCTACATGCAACGTGCGGATGCGCTGCATCCGGGCTGGGAGTTCGCCGCGCACGTCGGCTACTCCACGCCCGAGCACCGCGACGCGATCCAGCGCCAGGGCGTGTCCCCGCTGCACCGGATGAGCTTCCAGTCGACGGCCTACCAGCAGCTCGCGCTGTCCTGACGCGCGTTCGGGCTGCCGCACGCGTGAGCCCATCAGAACGCCGCCTCGAGATGGTCGAGGCGCGCGAGCGCCCCCGCCGCGTCGACGGTCACCGCGACGACGTCGAAGCGCAGGTCGCGTGAGCGCGGCCGGTCGGAGCTCTCGACGAGCCATGCCGCGGCCATGCCGCGAACCTGGCGCTGCTTGCGCGGCGGGACCGACTCGACGGCGGATCCCGCGCTCGCGCCGACGCGGCGCGCCTTGACCTCGACGAACACGATCGTCTCGTCGTCGCTGACGATGAGATCGATCTCGCCGAAGCGCGTTCGGTAGTTGCGGTCGACGAGGCGGTAGCCGAGTCGCTCGAGGTGCTCGAGCGCGAGGTCCTCGCCGAGACGGCCGAGATGCTGGCGTAGGTCGCTGGACATGACGGTCACGCTAGGCGAGCGCGCGTGCCGGAACAGCACCGAAATGCAACGATTCTGCGCAGTTGCAGCGCATACCCTCCGCATCCGCAAAGACGGGCGATTTGCAGGGGTCTTTTGTTGCAAAGCGGGTGTCACACGCAACATCCTGTGGCGTAGGTTGCGGTTCGTGCTCGCCCGTGTCACCACCTTCGCGATCGACGGCCTCGCCTCGCGGCGGGTCGCCGTCGAGGTCGACCTGCGCAGCGGGCTGCCGGCGTTCACGATCGTCGGGCGTGGCGATGCGGCCGTGCGCGAGTCGCGCGAGCGCGTGCACGCCGCGCTGCTGAACTGCGGCTTCGCGTTTCCGCAGCGGCGCATCACCGTCAACCTCGCGCCGGCGCACCTGCGCAAGATCGGCCCCGGCTTCGACCTGGCGACCGCCTGCGGGCTGCTTGCCGCGTCCGAGCAGATCCCAGCGTCCGCGCTCGAGCGCTGGGCGGTCTTCGGCGAGCTGGGGCTCGGCGGCGAGGTGCGTCACTGCCGCGGCGTGCTCGCCGTCGCGGAGGGGACGCGACGCGCGGGCATCGACGGCCTCGTCGTCCCGCGGGAGTGCGCGCGCGAGGCGGCGCTCGTCGACGGCCTCCTCGTCGCCGGCGTCAGCGGCCTCGAGCAGGTCGCCGCGATCCTGCGCGGTGGCCCCCCACCGGACCTGCCGGCGGCCGGTCGCGCCGCGACCGACGTCGCCGCCGCGGTCGAGCAGGGCGACCTCGGCGACGTGCGCGGTCACGCGCACGCCATCAGCGCACTGACGATCGCGGCGGCCGGCGCGCACAACCTGCTGCTCTCCGGCCCGCCCGGAACCGGCAAGACGATGCTCGCGCGGCGCCTGCCGACGATCCTGCCGCCGCTCAGCCGCGCGGAGGCGATCGCCGTGACGCGGATTCACAGCATCGCCGGCCAGCGCATCGGCGGGCAGCTCGTCACGCAGCGCCCGCTGCGCGCGCCCCACCACACGATCTCGCCGTCGGGGCTCGTCGGCGGCGGCTCCGTCCCGCGCCCTGGCGAGGCGAGCCTCGCGCACCACGGCGTCCTCTTCCTCGACGAGCTGTCGGAGTTCAGCCGCTCCGCGCTCGAGGCGCTGCGCCAGCCGCTGGAGGACGGCGTCGTCGCGATCGTTCGCGGCCAGCGCACCGTCGTCTACCCGACGCGCTTTCAGCTCGTCGCGTCGACGAACCCGTGCCCCTGCGGCCTCGCCGGCAGCACCCGCTGCCGCTGCTCGGACGGCGACGTCGCGCGCCACCGGCGCAAGCTCAGCGGGCCGCTGCTGGACCGTATGGACCTGCTCGTGCACATGCAGCGCCCGACGGCAGAGCAGCTGGAGGGAGGGCCGACCGTTACGTCGAGCGAGGTGCGCGATCAGGTGCTGGCGGCGCGCGAGCGCCAGGCGGCGCGGCTCGCCGGGACCGGCGTGCTGACGAACGCCGAGATGACCCCGCGCCTCCTGCGCGATGCGGTGCGCGCCGACGCGGGCGCCCATGCCGCGCTGGCGTCCGCCTACCGCCGGGGCACGCTCAGCGCGCGCGGCCACCAGCGCGTCCTGCGCGTCGCTCGCACGATCGCCGACCTCGACGGCAGCGCGCGCGTTCGCGCGGCCGACGTCAACGCGACGCTGTCGCTGCGCCACGACGACGTCCTCGACGGGGCTGCCGCGGCATGACCGCGTGCGACGCCTGCCTGCGACGAACGGCGCTCGTCGCCGCGCTCGCGCCGCACATCGAGCGCGCCCGGCGCAACCACCGCCACATCTCCGAGCTGCTCGCGCTCAGCGACGAGCGCCTGCTCGCGGCGCTCGGCGGCGCACGGCGCTCAGCGCTCGCGCGCGCGCACGAGGCGTTCGACGCGGGCGCCGCGCGGGAGCGCGTCGAACGCGCGCGCCTGCATGCGCTGTGCGGGCACGACGGCGACTACCCGCAACGCCTGCGCCAGACCGCCGACGCGCCGGCCGTCCTGCACGTCGCAGGCGACCCGCGCTGGCTCGCCGCGCTCGCAGACGACGCCCCGGCGGTCGCAGTCGTCGGCTCGCGACGCGCGGGCCACGACGGGCTGGAGGTGGCACGGGGTCTCGGGCGCGGCCTGGCGGCGGCTGGCGTCAGCGTCGTCAGCGGCATGGCGCTCGGCATCGACTCGGCGGCGCATGCGGGAGCGCTGGAGGTCGGCGGGCCGACGCTGACGGTGCTCGCCGGCGGCGCGGACGTGCCGTATCCCGCGAGCAAGCGCGCGCTGTACCGCGAGATCGTCCGCACGCACGCCGCGATCTCGGAGATGCCGCCCGGTTTCGCGCCCTTTCGCTGGTGCTTTCCCGCGCGCAACCGCACGATCGCGGGGCTCGCCTCCTTGACGATCGTCGTCGAGGCGACCGAGCGCTCCGGGTCGCTCATCACCGCCGAGCTCGCGCAGGACCTGGGACGGGCGGTCGGCGCCGTCCCCGGCCCGGTGACGGCGCCGCGCGCCGCCGGCTGCAACGCGCTGCTGCGCGACGGCGCGCTCGTCATCCGCCACGCCCAGGACGCGCTCGACGAAGCGCTCGGCATCGGCGTCGCGACGGCCCTCGCCGGCCGCGACAGCGGTGAGCTCGAACGCGAGCTGCGAACGTTGCTGCGGCGCGTCGAGGACGGCTGCGACACCGTCGGCGCGCTGTCGGCGACGCCGGCGCAGGCGCAGGCGACGCTCGCGGGCCTGGCCGAGCTCGAGCTGCTCGGCTTCCTGCGGCGCGGCCCCGGAGGACGCTATGTGCGCTGCGCGTAGCGCTCGGCGCGGCCCCAGCGGCGCGGCGCGCGCCACGTATCCTCGCCGGCGTGCCCTCGCGTCGCGTTCCCGTCGCGCTGTCGATCGCCGGCTCGGACTCCGGCGGGGGGGCCGGCATCCAGGCGGACCTCAAGGCGTTTGCGCATGCGGGCGTGCACGGCACGACCGCGATCACGGCGATCACGGTGCAGAACACCGTCGGCGTGCGCGCGGTGGCGCCGGTGGCGCCGGAGATCGTCGCGGCGCAGGTGCGGGCTGTCGCCGAGGACCTCGGCGTCGACGTGGTGAAGATCGGGATGCTCGGCGACCGCGCGACGATCGAGGCCGTCGCGGCGGCGCTGGACGCGCTGGCGTCCGGAACGCCGGTCGTGCACGACCCCGTGATGGTGGCGGAGTCGGGTGCCCGCCTGCTGGCGATCGACGCGATCGACGCGCTGCGCTCGCTGATCCTGCCGCGAGCGACCGTGATCACGCCGAACCTCGCCGAGGCGCGGACGCTGGCGGGCGACGACACGCTCGACGGCATCGAGCTCGCGCGGGCGCTGCACGCGCTCGGGCCGACATACGTCGTCGTCACGGGGGGACACCGTGACAGCGCGACCGACCTCTTCTTCGACGGGGCGACGCTCACGGAGCTGCCGGGCGAGCGCCATCCCGACGGCGCCGCCCACGGCTCGGGCTGCACGCACTCCTCGACGCTCGCCGCGCGCCTGGCGCTCGGCGACGCGCCGCTGGACGCCGCGCGCCACGCGCGCGCGGTCGCCGCGCGGGCCGTGGCCCACGGGCTGCGCGATCTCGGTGCCGGCGCCGGACCCGTCGACGTCTTCGGGCTCGCAGGGCGTTCCTGAGCGTCCGGACCGTCTATGCGCCGGGCGAGCGCGTGGCTCTTGTTTGCTTTGTCATAATCGCTTCGGCGATGAGGTTCTTGCGCATGAAGCCCGGTCACGGAGAGGTCCTCATCGCCGAGGGAGACGTCGAGGTGCCCGCGGAGCAGCAGGCGCTCGTGGACGCGTTTCGCGCGCAGCTGGACGAGGGAATGTGGGCGGCGGTGCCGCGTACGCCGCGGGGTGGCCGGCGGGAGGCGCAGATGGTGTCGAGCTTCGACGACATCCCGCCCGACGCCGAGCGCGTGATCTTCTTCCCGCGCGCAGCGGGCGGGCGCTAGGCCGGGGCGGTCGCAGCCGTGCTGCTTGCTCTCAGCGCCAGCGTCATCGTCGTCCTCGTGCTGCTGTGGGAGGTGGCGTGGCCGGTCGCGTCGGAGCGCATCGAGCGCTGGCGGGCGAGCCGGCGGCGCATCGAGACCGACGGCTACGACCCCGGTCGCGAGCGGCGCGCCGAGCAGCGCGCGCGTGCGCTGCTGCGATCGTGCGTCAACGAGGAGGAGTGGGCGATGTACCACGACCTCGGCTTCATCCGCGTGTGGGGCGGGCTCGCCGAGGGACCGCTCGCCGACCGCGACGGGCATGGCGCGCCATACGCGTACCTCATCTATCCGCACAAGCCGCTCGTCGCGTACCTGCCCCAGACGCGTCGCCTGCTGAGCGAGTACTGCGTGACGTTCCTCGACGAGGCGCGCCCCTACGGCTCGGCGCTGCTGCCGGACTCCGACGACGTGCTCGCGAAGTGGATGGCGCTGACCGGCGATGAGCGGCGCATCATCAACAGCGCGAACATGCACCTGCCCGGGCGGCAGGTCGATCCCAAGCAGGTCCGCCGCGACCTCTGGCGCCTCGGGCAGTGGGAGCAGGCGCGTCTGCGCGACCAGTCCCGTGGCGCGGGTAGTGTTCCGGCCCCGTGACGACGACCGCACCCAGGCTCGATCCCAAGCACCGCAGTCGTGCGCTCACCGAGGGTCCCGCGCGCGCCGCCGCGCGCGCCTACCTCTACGGCATCGGCTTCGACGAGGAGGCGCTGAAGAAGCCGATCATCGGCGTCGCCTCGACGTGGATCGAGACGATGCCGTGCAACTTCCACCTGCGTGCGCTCGCCGCGAAGGTCAAGGACGGTGTCCGCGCCGCCGGCGGGACGCCGATGGAGCTCAACACGATCGCGATCTCCGACGGGATCACGATGGGCACGAGCGGCATGAAGACGAGCCTCGTCAGTCGCGAGGTCATCGCGGACTCGATCGAGCTCGTCGCGCTCGGCCACCTCTTCGACGGGGTCGTCGCGATCTCGGGCTGCGACAAGACGATCCCCGGCACGGTCATGGCGCTCGCCCGCCTAAACATCCCCGGCGTGATGCTCTACGGCGGCTCGATCGCTCCCGGGCGCTACAAGGGCGCCGACGTCACGATCCAGGACGTCTTCGAGGCGGTCGGCAAGCATGCCGCGGGCAAGATGACCGACGAGGAGCTCGAGGAGCTCGAGCACGTCGCGAGCCCGGGCGCCGGCGCGTGCGGTGGGCAGTTCACCGCCAACACGATGGCGATGGCCTTCGAGGTGCTCGGCATCAGCCCGATGGGCTCGGCGATGGTGCCCGCCGTGCACGCCGACAAGGCATCGGTCGCCGTCGAGGCGGGCAAGCTCGTGATGGACATCCTCGAACGCGGCCTGTTTCCGCGCGACATCATCACGAAGGACTCGCTCGAGAACGCGATCGCCGCGATCGCCACGAGCGGCGGCTCGACCAACGGCGTGCTGCACCTGCTGGCGATCGCCCGCGAGGCCGGCGTCGAGCTCGACATGGACGACTTCGACCGCATCTCAGAGGCCACGCCGCTGTTGTGCGACCTCAAGCCCGGCGGCCGCTATGTCGCCAACGACCTCTACGCCGCCGGCGGCGTGCCGCTCGTCGCGCAGCGACTCCAGGACGCCGGCCTGCTGCACGAGGACGCGATCACCGTCACCGGCCGCACGGTCGGCGAGCACGCCCGCGAGGCCGTCGAGACCCCCGGCCAGCAGGTCGTGCGCCCGCTCTCGGATCCGATCAAGGCGACCGGCGGACTGGCGATC
>JAWVGK010000187.1:0-8305 GCA_033855155.1 Solirubrobacteraceae bacterium
GCCCTCCATCGCGAGATGGATGTCGAGATCGCCGAGCGTCGGCAGGAACGCGTACGGATCGCGCACGGTGTACGTGCTCCCGTCCGCGTACTCGATCTCGAGCTCGTAGCGGAACGGAAGCGTCGCCTTCGGGAGCAGCGCCTCCCAGAGGCCCGACGGATCCTTCAGCTCGGCTTCGACGCCTGCCGGCTGCACGCGCACGGCCTGGGCCTCGGGCCGGTAGGTGCGCACGACGACGCCGCCCTTCGTCTCGTGGGCGCCGAGCGTCCCGTGCGGGTTCGCGCCCAGCTCGATCATCTGGGCCCGATCATCTGGTTGCCGCTGCCTGTTCGATGAGTCGCTGTATCCCGGCGACGGGGATGCGAACCCAGTCCGGGCGATTGTCGAGCTCGTAGCGAAGCTCGTAGACGGCCTTCTCGAGCTCGTAGACGGCGAGGAGGCGCTCGATCGCGACCTGGCCCGACGGCAGGAGCGTCTGATCGACCGTCTGCAAGTAGCCGGCGAGGAACTGCTCGCGCGCCTGCTCCTCCCACCCGTCGGGCGCGTCGGTTCCGCGCAGCATCGATGCGGCGATCGCCGCATATGCGAACGAGCGCAACATGCCCGCGACGTCGCGGAGCGGCGAGCGCTTTCGCCGGCGCTCGGTGAGCGAGCGCGCCGGCTCGCCCTCGAAGTCGAGGATCACCCAGTCGTCTTCCGCCCACAGCGTTTGCCCGAGGTGGTAGTCGCCGTGCGTGCGGATCGACTTACCCGGGGAGCCCGCGTGCGTCAGCATGCGTAGCTGCTCGCGCACCTCCTCGCCGCGTCCGGCGATCGGTGCGAGCCGCTCGTCGTCCTCGGGCAGGTCGAGGAAAACGCGCTCGATCTCCTCGTCGACCGTCGCGGTGAGCAGACCGAGCGCCTCGACGCTCGGCGTCTCGGGCGCGAACGCGGGATCAACCGGATCGGACGCGAGCGTCGTGTGCATCGACCCCGTCACCTCTCCGAGCCTGCGCAGCCGCGCGAGGAAGGCATCGGGAGCGCTGCCGATCTCGTCGAGCGCCAGCCCCCAGCCGTCGATGCCGCCGCGCACGAACTCCTGGAGGATCCCGAGCGTCGCGCCGATCGGTCCGCCGGAGTAGGCATACCACCCACCGAGCGACGCGATGTTCGCGAAGCCCTTCTCCGTGAGGAAGCGCAGGATCTCCAGCTCGGGGTTGATCCCGGCCTCGACCCGCCGGAACGCCTTCAAGATGAGCTCGTCGTCGAACACGATCGACGTGTTCGACTGCTCGGCGCCGACGGGGCGCGCTTCGGTCAGCTCGCGCCCGAGCGCGGCAAATCCCTCGACGGGGCGGAACTCGACGATTCCCTCGCCGCCGTGAAGCGTCAGGCCGGAGCGCATCGCACTGACGAGCTCGCGTGCGAGCTGCGGCTCGTCGAGGCCGTCGAGCTCGATCTCGCTGTCGATGAGCGCGTACAGCAGCTGGTAGATGTCGTGGGCGCCGCTCTCGAAGACGAGCTCGACGAGCGCAAGTGCGAACTGCGGCTCGGTCGTTCGCAGCACGACCGAGTCGAGCAGCTGGGCGTGCATGACGGCACGCGATTTCGATCCGTACCACCGCTGCTGTGTCACGTAGTCGATGAGGGCGCGCTCGTCCAGGGTCAGTCCCCCTTCCTGAGCAGGAACCAGAAGAACCCGCGCGGCGCGAGCGTCAGCAGATAGGGCAGCTCGCCGATCGCCGGGAAGCTCGTGCGGCCGAACATCTCCTCCGGGACGTATCCGTCGAACGCCGAGAGGTCGAGCTCCACGGCCTGAGCCGAACGTGCCACGTTGTGCACGCAGAGGACGATGTCCTCCTCCCAGCGCCTGATGTGCGCGAAGATGCGCGGGTTCTCGGGTCGCAGCGGCTCGTACGTGCCGAGCCCGAACACCGGATGCTCCTTGCGCAGCGCGATGAAGCGGTGCAGCCAGCGCAGCAGCGACGTCGGCGTGCGCAGCTGCGCCTCGACGTTGACCGACTGGTAGCCGTAGACCGGATCCATCAACGGCTGGAGGTAGAGCTGCGCCCAGTCCGCGCGTGAGAAGCCCGCATTCCGGTCGCCGGTCCACTGCATCGGAGTGCGAACACCGTCACGGTCGCCGAGATAGACGTTGTCCCCCATGCCGATATCGTCCCCGTAGTAGAGAACCGGTGAACCCGGCAGAGAGAAGAGAATCGCGTGCAACAGCTCGATCTCGTCGCGGCCGCCGTCCATGAGCGGGGCGAGCCGCCGGCGGATGCCGACGTTGAGCTTCATCCGCGGGTCCTTCGCGTACTCGGAGTACATGTAGTCGCGTTCCTCGTCGGTGACCATCTCGAGCGTCAGCTCGTCGTGGTTGCGCAGAAACAGCCCCCACTGGCAGTTCTTGGGGATGTGCGGCGTCTGGGCGAGGATCTCGAGGATCGGCGTGGCCTCCTCGCGGCGCAGCGCCATGAACATCCGCGGCATGACCGGGAAGTGGAAGGCCATGTGGCACTCGTCGCCGTCCCCGAAGTACTCGACGACGTCGGCCGGCCACTGGTTGGCCTCGGCGAGCAGGACCGTGTCGGGGTACTCGAGGTCGACGATCCGGCGCACCTCCTTGAGGAACACGTGCGTCTCGTCGAGGTTCTCGCAGTTCGTGCCGTCGCGCTCGTAGAGGTACGGCACGGCGTCGAGGCGAAAGCCGTCGAGACCGAGCTCCAGCCAGAAGCGCAGGACGTCGAGCATCGCCTCGCGGACCTCGGCGTTGTCGTAGTTGAGGTCGGGCTGGTGATGGAAGAAGCGGTGCCAGTAGTACGCGCCCGCCTTCTCGTCCCAGGTCCAGTTCGACGTCTCGGTGTCGACGAAGATGATCCGCGCGCCGTCGTAGCGCGTCGGGTCCTCCGACCACACGTACCAGTCGCGCTTGGGCGAGTCCGGGCTGCGGCGCGCCTCCTGGAACCACTCGCAGTCCGACGAAGTGTGGTTCATGACGAGGTCGGCGATGACGCGGATCCCGCGCTCGTGCGCGGCCTCGATGAACACCCGCACGTCGTCCATCGTCCCGTAGTCGGAGTGCACCTTGTAGAAGTCGGCGATGTCGTAGCCGCCGTCGCGACCCGGCGACTCGTACATCGGCAGCAGCCACACGCACGTGACGCCGAGCCACTGGAGGTACTCGAGCTTCTCGGTCAGCCCGCGGAAGTCACCGTGGCCGTCGCCGGTGCCGTCGAAGAAGCCGCGAAGGTGGATCTCGTAGAAGATCGCGGTCTTGAACCACAGCGGATCGGACTCGAACCAATGTCCCGCCGCCACCGGCGCGGCGCTCACGTGACCCTCAGCAGGTGTGCCACCCGGTAGGGGTCCAGGCGCACGAAGTTGCGACCCATGCGCCAGTCGAAGCTCTCGCCCGACAGCAGGTCGGTGACGGTGAAGACCGGCGGCAGCCCGAGCGCGTGGGGGACGACGACGACGCCCTCCTGGGCGTTGACGGGGTCGAGCGTCACGACGCTGATGATCGTGTTGTCCTGCGTGCGCTTGGCATAGGCGATCAGGGCGTCGTTCTCCGTCATGAGGAAGCGGACGTTGTCGAGCTGCTGCAGCGCGACGTTCTCGCGGCGGATGTCGTTCATGCGCGAGATCAGCGTCAGCAGCGGGCCGTCGAGCTTGCGCGACTTGACCTCGTACTTCTCGGAGTGGTCGTACTCCTCGCTGCCCTGGCGCACGGGCAGGCGCTCGAAGCTCTCATAGCCCGAGTAGACGCCGTAGGTCGGGCTGAGGGTCGCGGCCAGCACGAGCCGGCTGGCGAACTTCGGCGGCCCGCCGACCTGCAGCTCCTCGGTCAGGATGTCGGGCGTGTTGACGAAGAAGTTCGGGCGGTAGTAGTGCTGCATGCCGCTGGTCGCGAGCTCCTCGACGTAGTCGGTGAGCTCCCACTTCGTGCTCTTCCACGTGAAGTACGTGTAGGACTGGTCGAAGCCGACCTTCGCGAGCATGCGCATCATCGCCGCGCGCGTGAACGCCTCGGCGAGGAAGACGATCCCCGGGTACTCGGTACGCAGCTCGGCGATCAGCCACTCCCAGAACGCGACCGGCTTCGTGTGCGGGTTGTCGACGCGGAAGGTCATCACGCCGTGGCTCGCCCAGAAGCGCACGACGTCGCGCAGCGCCGCCCACAGGCCCTTCCAGTCGTCGCAGTCCCAGTTGACGTTGTAGATGTCCTGGTACTTCTTCGGCGGGTTCTCGGCGTACTTCAGCGTGCCGTCGGGACGGCGGTTGAACCACTCGGGGTGCTCGTTCAGCCACGGGTGGTCGGCCGAGCACTGGATCGCGAAGTCCAGGGCGATCTCGATGCCGTGCTCGCGCGCGGTCGCGACGAGGGCGTCGAAGTCCTCGATCGTGCCGAGGTCCGCGTGCAGCGCGGTGTGGCCGCCGGTCTCGTCGCCGATCGCCCACGGCGAGCCGGGATCGCCGGGCGCGGCAGTCAGCGCGTTGTTGGGGCCCTTGCGGTTCGTCAGCCCGATCGGGTGCACCGGCGCCAGGTACAGCACGTCGAAGCCGAGCTCGGCGAGCTGGGGCACGATCTCGCGCACGCCCTGCAGGCCGCCCCACGAGCGCGGAAAGAGCTCATACCAGGCGCCGAAGCGCGCGCGCACCGGGGCGACGTCGACGTGCAGCTGCTGCGCCATCGTCGTCGCGCGGCCGCGGTCGGGGTGGCGGCCGACGGACTCCAGCAGCTCGGCATCCAGCGCGGCCGCGTAGCGCTGCTCGTCGCTGGATGCGGTGCTCGTCAGCGTGGCGAGCGCGGCGGCGATGTGCTTGCGATCGGCGCCCTTCGCGCGCTGCGCGGCCTGCTCGAGCAGGACAGCGCCCTCCGACAGCTCACCGGACAGGTCGGCCTGGCCGGCGTCGATCTTGCGCCGCAGCTCCCCGCGCCAGCCGGCGAAGGGGTCGATCCAGGCCTCGATCGTCCACGTGTAGCGTCCGAGCTTCGTGACGTCGAACTCGCCCGCCCAGTGGTCGCCGTCGACGTGCGCGTCGATGCGCCGCAGTGGGCGCTCGTGCCAGCGCTTGGAACGCGGCTCGCAGAAGCGCACGACGGCGCGCAGGACGTCGTGGCCGTCGCTGAAGATCTCCGCGCCCACCTCGAAGCTCTCGCCGAGCGTCGTCTTCGCAGCGAAGCGCCCGCAGTCGATCATCGGCGTCGGCGCGACGATCTGGATTCGCGGCGGCGCTTGCGCTGGCTTCGGCAGGGGCATGCCCTTCAACTCTCTCCATTCATGGCGGTTCGTAACGTGAACACTCTGCGCCGGCGTACATCCGGGATCCAGCTGCATCCGACGAGCCTGTGCTCGGGGACGCTCGGCGACGAGGCCTTCCGGTTCGTGGACTGGCTCGAGCGTGCCGGCCAGTCGTGGTGGCAGATGCTGCCGCTCGGACCGCCGGACCGAGCACGATCACCGTACAAGTCCGCGTCGGCGTTCGCCGCCTGGCGGGGCCTGCTCGCCGACCCCTCCGCCGAGGTTGGCGACGACGAGATCGAGGACTTCCGCGCGCGCGAGTCGTTCTGGATCGCCGACTGGGAGCGCGTCGCCGGGGGCCGGCGCGCCGTCGCCGACCAGGTGCGCTTCGGGCGCGAGTGGCGTGCGCTGCGCGCGTACGGCGCCGAGCGCGGCGTCGGGCTGATCGGCGACGTGCCGATCTACGTCGCGCCCGGCGGCGCCGACCACCGCGCGCACCCCTCGTTGTTCCTGTCGGGCGAGGTCGCCGGCGTCCCCCCCGACGCGTTCACCGATCTCGGCCAGCTGTGGGGCAACCCGCTGTACGACTGGCCGGCGCTGCAGCGCCGGCGCTACCGCTGGTGGACCGAGCGCCTGCGGCGAACGTTCTCGCTCTTCGACGTGACGCGCATCGACCACTTCCGCGGCTTCGTCGCGTACTGGGCCGTGCCGGCGCAGGCCGCCGATGCGCGCGGCGGGCGCTGGCGGCGCGGTCCGGGCCGGGCGGTCTTTGACGCGGCTCTGGCTTCGCTGGGGTCGCTGCCGGTGATCGCCGAGGACCTTGGCGTGATCACGCCGCCGGTGACGCGGCTGCGCCGCGAGCTCGGCTTCCCGGGGATGGTCGTCATGCAGTTCGGCTTCGATCCCGACGACCCGCACGGCCCGCACCGCTTGGAGAACCACGAGGTCGACAGCGTCGCGTACTCGGGCACGCACGACACCGACACGCTGCGCGGCTGGTGGGAGTCGCTGCCCGACGTGCGCCGTCGTGTCGCTCTCGCCGAGATCTGCTCCGTAGGGATGCAGGAGGACGAGCCGTGGTGGTCGCTGATCCGGCTGACCTTCTCGTCGCCGGCGCGGCTGGCGATGCTCCAGGCGCAGGACGTGCTGGGGCTCGGCAGCGAGGCGCGCATGAACGTCCCGGGGCGTGCGACGGGCTCGTGGCGCTGGCAGATGGCGCCGGGCGCGCTGACCGACGAGCTGGCGAAGCGGCTGCGGGCGGCGACGGAGGAGTCGGGCCGGCTGGCGTAGGGCTGCTCGGGACGTGAGCCTGGAGGGTCTCGGAGTGCTGCCGTCGTCGACAAATCCTCGTTCGCGGCGCACAGTCCGAACGGCAGCGAATGCCGGATGCCCGGTCAGCGAGCCCGCTCGTAGATCAGCACGGCGACGCCGTCGCCGACGACCTTCGATTCCTTGAGCCGGAGCTTGCGTCGCTCGGGTGTCTCGGCGAACGCCTTCTTGCCCGTCCCGAGGATCACCGGAAAGACCATGAGGTTGATCTGGTCGACGAGGTCGCTCGCGATCAGCTCCTGGACGAGCCGGTGGCTGCCGGGCACCTGAAGCTCGCCGTCGAACTCCTCCTTCAGCTTGCGCACCTCGGCCGTCGCGTCGCGCCCGTCCAGGACGGTCGTGTTGTTCCACTCCGGGTCGTCGAGGGTCGTCGAGACGACGAACTTCGGCATCGAGTTGAACTTGTCGGCGAACTCGCCCTCGCGCTGCGGCCACGCTCCGGCGAAGCTCTCGTAGGTGCGCCGGCCCAGCAGCAGCGCATCGGCCCGCTCGGTCTCGTCCAGCTTGAACTGGTTGCCGTCGTCACCTCGGTCGAACTCGAAGGTCCACCCTGGGTACCTGAACCCGGGCTCGCCTCCTGGTGCCTCCATCACGCCGTCAAGCGACACGAACTCCGTCACGACGATTCTCGCGGGCATCCTTCACGCTCCCTTTGCTTGCATACCAGCCTGTCGCCTACAAGACCCGGCCCGCCTCGAGAACTCATCGCACAACGGCCTCGGACCCTTCGCGATGGTCACCATTTGCTATTCGACGCCAAGTTTGCTCCGATAACGACAACGAACGCAACGTTGCGTTCGTTGCGCGCGCCTCTAATTCTGACGACATGGCTCCGACCCAAGTGATCAGCAAATCGTCACCGCGCACCATCGTGCCCGCCTGGTCGCCCAGTCGAGTCCCACAAACTGCTGCATCTTGCCTCCTCTCAGCGACGACAACACGTTCGAGCGTGGCGGCCGCCGCGGACGTTATCTGGCCTTCATGACATTCCTTGTGGCGGATGCAGCGCTGCACCGGCGTGTCGGTGCCGAGCACGTCACGGACGGCTTTGCGCAGCGCCTGGCGCCGTCGAGGACGCAGAGCACGCTCTGACCGACGTCCAGGCCGCGGTCGACGAGGTCTGAGAGCAGCGCGGTCGCGACGGCAGCGTTCTCGGTCGATCCTTCCCACAGGCCGAGCGGGATCTTCACGCCCTCGGTCGTGATGCCGAGCGCGACGACGTTGCAGCGGCCCTTGAGGTCGATGCCATCGAGCATCAGCACCGCCAAGCGAATGTCGTCCCGGCGGCGGGCCATCAGCTCGCAGACGCTCGCTCGTGCGCGCGACGAACGCCCGCGAGACCGCCGACTTCGACGTCGACCGCGACGTTCGCTCGACGGCCTCACCGACGGGTTCCTGCGTTCACGCGTGCTCACGCCGGCGAGCATCCGCTCCAGCACGACAGCGGTCAGCGCGTCGCGATCGGCGAAGTGCTCGTAGGTCGACAGCGGCACCTCCTCGCTGGCGTCGGCGCTCGCGTGCGCGGCCGCTTGATCGTCACGCGCCGGCCGCCGAGCGTCACGCTGCCGTCCTCGTGGCCGTGACGCACAGAGCTGCGATCACGGTCGTGACGGCCCTTCGGCCCGACGACCTCATCGACCTCGTCTTCCATCAGCTCGGCCAGCACACCCAAGCCGACACCGACGCTCAACGCGAGCAGTCCTTCCTTCGCGGCGCCGACGAGCTCGCCCAGCGCTTCCTGCACGCGCGCG
>JAWVGK010000188.1:0-2745 GCA_033855155.1 Solirubrobacteraceae bacterium
CGCTCGACGGCGGCGTCCATCGCGAGCTCATCCAGGCACTGATGGGGGAGGGCCGCAGCGGCGACGCCAAGCGCCGCTTCGACCAGTTCGCGCATCGCCTGCGCCGCGATCTGGGCCAGGAGCCCGACTTCGACCTGCGCTCGCTGGCGGCGGCGACGGCGGCGCCGGCGCGCGGCGATCCACCTCCCTCGCTGTGAGAGGATCGCTCGGTGCCGCCGCTGAGCCTCAAGCGCGCCGGAGCGCTGAACGGGTCACGCGTGCGCGCCACCGCTGACGGTGTCGTAGCCGCTGATCCCACGGGCTCGATCGAGGCGTTCCGGGCGCTCGCCACTGCATCGGCGTTCAGTACGAACGTCAGCGCGGACAAGATCGACGCCTTCGACGCGCACGGCACGATCCTCGACGCGCGCGCGATCAGGACACACCATGCCGGCGGCGACAAGGCCGCCGGTTCGATGGCGTTCGAGGCGCAGCAAGGCTCGTGGCTCGTGCGCCGCCAGGCCTTCGAGGCGTTGTGGCGAGACGGCTCGCGGTTCGTCTACGGGGCCGTGAACGCGGGAGGGATGGGCGCCGAGCTTCCCCGCTTCGGTCACTTCTGCCTCGTCGTGTCCGAACCGGCGGCTCAGGCTCGCGAGATCGGCGTGTTCCCGGCGAACAGCGCCGAGCGCTACTGCTCGCCGGCCGGAGACGTCGATCGCGATCTCGCCCGCCGTGAGGCGACGTCCTGGCGCGATCGCGGGCACCTCGTGACGATCGAGCGAGCAACCAACGTGCCTGCCACGTTGCGCCATGCTTGGCCGTGGCTGATCTGCAATCCCACGCGCTATGTCGAAGCCGTCGTCACGCCCGGGCCGCCACTCGCCGCGGTCGACGCGGTTCGCGTCGGCGAGGCGTATCTCGAGCGGCTCGCCGATCTCACGCTCGCCGGCAGCGAGGCCGCGCTCGACTCGGCGACCGAGCAGCGCGAGCTGAACGCGATCGAGACCGTGCGCCGCTGGCGAGCCGACCACGACATCGCCATCGAGGCCGTAGGCTAGGCAGATGCAGCCGCCCGCGCAGCGCGGGGTCACGCTCGTGGCCATGCCGCCGTCGGGCGAGGTCTTCCTCGCGCGCGACGGCGACGGCGTGCTGTGGCTGATCCCGCCGCCGGGCGCCGGCGAGCCTGAACGCGTCCGTGACGAGATCGTCGAGCGAGCGGTCGTCGATCACGGCTTCGAGCGCGTCGAGCAGAGCTTCGCGACGTGGGCGCTGCTCGACGAGGAGCGCCAGCGGCGCGCCGGCATCGGGCTGGCGCCCGCGACGGTCGACGTCGAGCGCTTCGACCACGACGACGTCGAGCGCCTGCTCGGGGCGCTGGACCGCGCGCGCGGGCGCGGCCAGGTCGCGCGGGCCCGCCGGTTCGCGCACAGGCTGCTCGCAGCGCCGGTGCTGCGCGGCGACGACGAGCTGTACGAGCGTGTCGTGGGCTTCCTGCTCGAGCTCGACGAGATCCCGGCGTCCGCGCCACCGACGATCGCCGACGAGCCGGAGCCTGAGCGCACGCCGGCGCGCGCGCGGGTGCAGCACCTGCTCGTCGCAGCCTGAAGTCGCGAGCCGTCATTGCGGACCGTCACCTTCTACTCATACAAGGGTGGGACTGGCCGCACGCTGCTGCTCGCGAACGTCGCGGTGCTGGCGGCCCGCATGGGCTGGAAGGTCGTGGCGATCGACGTCGACCTCGAGGCGCCCGGGCTGACCTACAAGCTGCTCGACGACCAGCTGGCGCGCTGCGACGGGCTCGTCGGCTGGCTGCGCGACCGCTTCGCGACCGGCAAGCCGCCGCTGTCGCTCGGCGACTCGCTGCTCGACGTCGAGCTGGCCGACCCGTTCGAGGCCGGCGGCTGGCTGAAGCTCATGCCGGCCGGGCGCAACCCGTCGTTGAACTACTTCCAGGACCTCGTCGGCCTGCGGCTGGAGCAGCGCATCAACGAGGGGCCCGGAGTCGATGCGTTCGTCGACCTCCAGGAGCAGGTGCGCGAGCAGCTCGCGCCCGACCTGCTGCTGCTCGACGCCCGCACCGGCATCAGCAGCACGAACCTCGTCACGACGCGCGTCCTGGCCGACGACGTCATCGCGCTGACGCTCGACAGCCGCGAGCAGCTCGAAGGAACCCGCTCGGTCCTGCGCTCGCTGACCCCGCTGACGTCGCTGCGCACGGACGAGGCACTCAAGCTCCACGTCGTCCTCTCGCGCGTGGAGGGCCGGCATGCGGACGTCGGCTCCTACAAGCTGACCGACGAAGAGCGCGAGCAGATCGCCCGCGTGCGCACGTTCCTGCAGGAGCCCGCCGATCCGTTGCGCGCGACGCTGACGGTCGATCGCGTTCACCTGCTGCACAGCGAGCCAACGCTGGTGCACGGCGACGTCCTGACGCTGGCCCAGTCATGGTTGCCGGACACGGTCGCGCTGCACATCGACTGGCTGCGCATCGCCGAAGCGGTGCTCCCCGACGAGGCGCGTGAGATCGCGGCCCGCGCGATTTCCGAGCGCTTGGACCCGCAGCAGCGCGAATCGCTCGCCCGCTTCTTCGCCCGCCCGGACGAGATCGCCGAGGCCCGAGCCGCCGTCGTCACCGGCGGGGACAAGCCGTCGAGCGCGGCACAGCCGGACCTCGCGCAGCATGTGCAATTGCTGGAGCAGGTCGTCATGCGCGACGCCACGCGTCGGCCTGACCTCGCGCGAGCGCTGCTGGACCTCGCCGCCGGC
>JAWVGK010000189.1:0-4330 GCA_033855155.1 Solirubrobacteraceae bacterium
CGCACGAGGTAGACGACCGGCACGCTCCAGGCGTGCACGAGGCGGCTGAACGGCCACAGCGCGAACAGCGCGACCGTCGACATCGCGTGGATCTGAAACAGCAGCGGCGCGGTCGCCATCAACGCCGGGTCGGGCGACAGCAGCCCGAGGCCGCGAAACCACGGCGCGACCGTGTCGCGATAGCCGTAGTGGCCGAAGATGTTGAAGCCCGCGGTCGCCAGCATCCCGGTGAGGATCGCGACGCCGAGCACGACGTACGTGAGGCGGTCGGTCTTCGTCGTCGTGGCGGCGACGCGCGGCGTGCGCGTGCGCCGGTAGGCCAGCACGGCGAAGCCCGACAGCATCGCGCCGCCGAACAGGATCCCGCCCGTCGTGGACAGCACGTGGTAGGTGTCGTCGTCGACGGCCAGCGCCCGCGTCCACGAGGCCGGCACGAGGATCCCGACGACGTGGCCGCCGAGGACCGCCAGCATCCCGAGATGAAACAGCAGCGACCCCCAGCGCAGCAAGCGCCGCTCGAGCAGCTGCGTCGAGCGCGCCGACCAGCCGAGCTGGTCGCGGCGATAGCGCCAGAAGTGGCCCGTCACGAAGACCGCGAACGCCGCGTAGGGCACCGCGATCCACAGCAGGAAGTCCAGCCGGTCGGTCATCGGGCGGCCGGCGGCAGCGAGGCGGCGCCGGGAATCGACGCCGCGCCCCAGCCTGGGCCCGAGACCGGCTCGGGCATGATCTCGGGCGGCGCGAACGGCTCGAGGCCGACCTCCTCGGTCGGCGGGCCCTCGACCGCGAGCTTCTCCAGCGCGGCGCGCTGGCCGCGGGTGAGCTTCGGCATGCCCGCGACGAGCGCGTCGAGCAGCAGCGCATACGGGCTGGCGGCCCGGTGCAGCCCGGCGCGCACGATCTCGATGCCGGCGCGCAGCTGGCGCAGCAGCTCGTCGCCGTCCTCGGCGGGGGCGAGCGCGGCGAACTCCAGCAGCGCCGGCAGGTAGTCGGGCAGGTTCCCGCCGTCGGCGAACGGCAGCCCCGCGGCGGCGAAGCGCTCCTTGAGCGCCAGCATCGCCATCCCACGCTGGCGCCGGTCGCCGTACGTGTAGAAGCTCAGGTGCAGCGTCGTGCGTTTGCTGAAGTCGAAGCTCGCGACGTACTCGGTCTCGATCGCGAAGCGCTCGCTCTCGTAGAGCCACGTCACGAACCGCGCGAGCGCGTCGCGCCGCGGCGACGGGTGCAGGCCGGCGAGCGCCGCCACGATCTCGTCGTGGCCGGCGAGCAGCTGCTCGTCGGGGTAGTCCAGCAGCAGCGCGAGCAGACGCAGCTCGGTCTGCGCGCTCGTCACTCACGGTCCTTCGGTCGCACCTGGACGATCTCCAGCGGCCCGCTGGAACCGTTGGCGGCGTGGCCGGCCGGAGCGCCGTCGGTCTCCGGCTCGACGACGGCGACGGGCGCGACGACGGCCACCGGCGCGACGCCGTCGGGCGGGCCGTCGTCGCCGCCGACCGCCTTCGACGCGCTCGTCGCGATCGCGACGAGGTCGATCGGCTCGCCGCCGCCGAGGTGGAACTGCTCGCCGTCGTAGCCGTCGGTCGGACCGCTGGAGGCGCAGCTGCCCGGGCCGCCCTCGAAGTCCAGCCCGCACGAGCCCTGCTGCTCGGCGAGCTTGCCGGCCAGCTCGGTGTGGGCGGGCGGGATGACGTAGCGGTCGTCGTACTTGGCGATCGCCAGCAGGCGGTACATGTCCTCGATGTCCTGCGGCGTCATGCCGACCGCCGCGGCGACGTCGGCGTCGCCCTCGCCGGTGATGTTCAGCTCGCGCATGTAGCGGCGCATCGCCGCGAGGCGCTTGAGGACGCCGCGGATGACCTCCGTGTCGCCGGCGGAGAGCAGGTTCGCGAGGTACTCGATCGGGATGCGCAGCGTGTCGATCGCGGGGAAGACGTCGTCGGGGTCGCACTCGGAGTTGGCGCCCTCGATCGTCGACATCACCGGCGACAACGGCGGCACGTACCAGACCATCGGCATCGTGCGGTACTCGGGGTGCAACGGCAGCGCGATCCGGTAGCGCATCGCGAGCGCGTACACCGGCGAGCGGCGCGCCGCCTCGATCCAGTCGTCGTGGATGCCATCGCGGCGGGCGGCGACGCGCACGTCGGGGTCCTCGGGATCGAGGAAGACCTTCAGCTGGGCGTCGAGCAGATCGCGCTCGTCGGGCGTCGACGCGGCCTCCTCGACCATGTCGGCGTCATAGAGCACGAGCCCGAGGTAGCGCAGGCGCCCGACGCACGTCTCCGAGCAGACGGTCGGCAGGCCGGCCTCGATGCGCGGGTAGCACATCGTGCACTTCTCGGCCTTGCCGGACTTCCAGTTGAAGTAGACCTTCTTGTACGGGCAGCCCGACACGCACATCCGCCAGCCGCGGCACTTCTCCTGGTTGACGAGCACGATGCCGTCCTCCTCGCGCTTGTACATCGCGCCGGAGGGGCACGAGGCGACGCACGACGGGTTCAGGCAGTGCTCGCAGATGCGGGGCAGGTACATCATGAAGACCTGCTCGTAGTTGGCCTTGACCTCCACCTCCATCGCGACGACGTTCGGGTCGCGCTGCAGGCTGTCGGGGCCGCCGGCGAGGTCGTCCTCCCAGTTGGGGCCCCACTTCAGCCCGATCGGATCGCCCGTCACCTGCGAGATCGGCTGCGCGACCGGCTGGTGCTCGGAGGGCTTGGCGCTGGTGAGGTTCTCGTAGTCGTAGGTCCATGGCTCGTAGTAGTCGTCCATGTCCGGCAGGTTCGGGTTGAAGAACAGGTTGGCGAGCTTCTGCGCCGGCCCGCCGGCCTTGAGCTTCAGGCGGCCCTTGCGGTCGAGCTTCCAGCCGCCGCGCCACTGCTCCTGGTCCTCCCAGCGCTGCGGGTAGCCGACGCCGGGCTTCGTCTCGACGTTGTTGAACCACATGTACTCGGCGCCCGGCCGGTTCGTCCAGACGTTGTTGCACGTCACCGAGCAGGTGTGACACCCGATGCACTTGTCGAGGTTCATGACCATCGCGACCTGCGCCCGGACTCTCATCAGTACTCGACCTCCGAAAGTCGTTTGCGCACGACGATGACTTCGTCGCGCTGGGTGCCGCAGGGCCCGTAGTAGTTGAATCCGTAGGAGAGCTGCGCATAGCCGCCGATGAGGTGCGTCGGCTTCATGTGAATGCTCGTGACCGAGTTGTGCATGCCGCCGCGCCGCCGCGGGTGCCGCTCGTCTCGGACTTCGGCACGCCCACGTGGCGGTCGATCGCGTGGTACATCATCGACATCCCCTGCGGCACGCGGTGCGAGACGACCGCGCGCGCCGCCACGACGCCGTTGCCGTTGACCATCTCGACCCAGTCGTTGTCGGTGACGCCGATCTTCGCGGCGTCCGGCGGGCTCATCCACAGCACCGGCCCGCCGCGAAACAGCGTCAGCATCTGCAGGTTGTCCTGGTAGGTCGAGTGGATCGACCACTTCGAGTGGGGCGTGATGTAGCGCAGCGCGATCCCGGTCGCTCCGGACTCCAGCGAGCGGTGCAGGTTCACGGGCGGGCGGTACAGCGCCATCCCCTCGCCGAGGTCGAGCATCCACGCGTGATCGACGTACAGCTGCTGGCGGCCGGTGAGCGTGCGCCACGGGATCTCGCGCTCGACGTTCATCGTGAACGGCGAGTAGCGGCGATCGCGGCGCTCGATCCCCGACCACTCCGGCGATGTGATCGTCTTGCGCGGCTGGACCCCGACGTCGGCGAACGTGATCTGCTCGTCCTCGCGGCTCTCGGCGAGGTCGCGCAGGCGCGTGCCCGTGCGCCTCTCGAGGGTCTCGAAGCCCTGCACGGCCAGCCGGCCGTTCGTCGTGCCCGACAGCGCCAGGATCGCCTCGCAGACCTGATCGGCGCGGTCCAGCAGCGGGCGCCCCTTCGTGATGCCGAAGCGCGACAGGCCGTTGCGTGCACCGAGCTCCGCAACCTCCTGGCCGGCGTCGAAGGGGACGCCCTTCCACGCCGTGCCGAGCTTGTCCACCAGCGGCCCGAGCGCGCGCATCTTGTTGTGGACGTGCGCGTAGTCGCGTTCGACGGCGACGAGCTTGGGCATCGTGCGGCCCGGGATCGGATCGCATTCGCCCTTGCGCCAGTCGCGCACCTCGCCGAACGGCTGCGCGAGCTCGTCGGGGCTGTCGTGCAGCAGCGGCGCCGCCACGACGTCGGTGCGCGTGCCGAGGTGCACCGCCGCCATCCGCGAGAACGAGCCGGCGATGCGGTTGAAGATGTCCCAGTCGGTGGCGGTCTCCCACGGCGGCGTGATCGCCGGGTTGAAGGA
>JAWVGK010000190.1:0-5467 GCA_033855155.1 Solirubrobacteraceae bacterium
CGAAGCCGGCCATGATCGGCACGACGAACAGGAAGATCATCGTCGTGCCGTGCAGCGTGAACAGCGCGTTGTACGTCGACGGCGTCAGGAACGTGTTGTCCGGCGCGCCGAGCTGGACGCGCATCAGCAGCGCCTCGACGCCGCCCATGAGAAAGAAGACGAACGTCGTGACGAGGTAGAGGATCCCGATCCGCTTGTGGTCGGTCGTCGTGACCCACGAGACCCAGCCCTTGGGCTCGGGCTCCACGCGGTGGGCGATGATCTCCGGGATCCGGACAGCGGGGGTGGCGGTGGCGGCGGGGGTCATGCTCTCCTAGGGAGCCTCGGCGGCGGGAGCGTCGTTGGCCGACGCGTTGCGCGCGGCATCCGCCTTGCGGCGCTTCAGCGCGTCGGCGTCGTTCTCGTCGATCTCGCGACGCTTGTTCACGAGCCACGTCTTGAACGCCGCCGGCTCGATCGCGCGCACCTGCGCGACCATGTCGGCATGGTTGCGCCCGCACAGCTCGGCGCACTGGCCACGGTAGAGGCCGGGCTTCTGGATCTTGAACCACGTGAAGTTCGTGTGCCCGGGCACAGCGTCGGCCTTGCCGCCGAGCGCGGGGATCCACCACGAGTGCGCGACGTCCTGGGCCTCGATGTCGAGCGCGATCGTCGTCTTCGTCGGCACGACGAGCTCGACGTACGCGGCGACGCGCTGGTTCTCCGGCTCGCCGGCCTTGCTCGCCGGATACGTGTAGCGCCAGACGTAGCGCTGTCCGTTGACCTGGATCTTCAGCGCGCGCCCGTTGGGCGGCCGCGGCTGGAAGGCCGACGCGGTCTTGACGTTCGCGATCACCGGCGTCGGGTAGCCATCGGCGTCGGAGTTCGGCGGCGTGCGGATGCTCGGCAGCATCGCGAACGTCACGACGGCGAGCACGACGAGCACGACGGTCGCGCCGAGCGTCCAGCCGATCTCCAGGCGCGTGTTGCCGCGGATCTGCGCGGGCACCGCGTCCTTGCGCACGCGGAACTTCACCAGCGAGTACAGCAGCACGCCCTCGACGCCGACGAAGACCACGACGGCGACCCCGAGGATGATCTTGTAGAGCGTGTCGATGTTGTCGGCGTTCGCCGAGCCGCCGGACTCCGGCGTCCAGACGTCGGCCGACGCGCCCGCGGCGAGCGCGAGACCGCTCGCGAGGGCGGCCGCGAGGGCGATCGTGAAGACGCGGCGGCGGTTGCGGGAGCGCTCGGAAGCCAAGGCGGCGCGCATTCTATTCATGGGGCGGTCATCTGCCGCGCCCCCTGCCGGAGGGGTCAACGGCCCCGGAAGTCGGGGTCGCGCTTCTGGAGGAACGCGGCGCGCCCTGCGGCGAAGTCCCCGGACGCCGCCATCTGCTGCTGGATGCGCGCCTCGAGCTCGAGCTGCTCCTCCAACCCGGCGTACAGCCACTCGTTGAGCTGGCGCTTGGAGCCGGCGTAGGACAGCGTCGGTCCCGCCGCGAGCCGGTCGAGCATCTGCGCGACGGCGTCGTCGAAGCCCTCGTCGGGCAGCAGCTCGTCGACGAGGCCCCACCCCAGCGCCGTCGCCGCCGGGACGCGGTCGCCGAGCATCGCCATGCGTGCCGCTCGCCCGGCGCCGGCGCGCGCCGCGACGAGCGCGGTGGCGCCGCCGTCGGGGACCAGGCCGATGCGAGCGAAGGCGAGCAGCAGGTACGCCGACTCGGCCGCGACGAGCAGGTCGCAGGCGAGCGCCAGCGAGCAGCCGATCCCGACGGCCGGCCCGTTGATCGCGGCGAGGACCGGCTTGGGCATCGTCCGCAGGCCGAGCAGGATCGGGTGGTAGAGCGTCGTCAGCGTTGTGTACACGTCGACGTGACCGTCGGCCGTCAGGGGACGCGCGGCCATCTCGCGCAGGTCGGCTCCGGAGGAGAACGCGCGCCCGGCGCCCGTCACGCAGACCGCGCGCACCGCGTCGTCGGCGCCGACGCGGCGCACGGCGTCGAGCAGCTCGTCGCCGAGCTGCGCGTTCCAGGCGTTCAGCGCCTCGGGGCGGCGCAGCCGGATCGTCGCCGCCGCGCCCCGGCGCTCGAGCTCGATGGTGTCGTACACCGGCCGCACGCTACCGGCCACGAGCGCCTCTACCCTGCACGTCATGGCGCGTCCGGTGATCGGCATCTGCACGCCGCTGGAGCGGGCACGCTGGAGCGGCTGGGACGCCGACGCGTACGTGCTGCCGACGAGCTTCGTCGAGCCCGTCCGCCGCGCCGGCGCGCTGGCGCTGCTGCTGGTGCCCGACGCGACGCTCGTCAACGTGCCGGACGAGCTGCTGGACCGCGTCGACGGGCTGATGCTCGCCGGCGGCGCCGACGTCGATCCGGCCTGCTACGGCGCCGCGCCCCATCCCCTGACGGTCGACCCCGACCCGACCCGCGATGCGTTCGAGATCGCGCTCGTGCGCCGCGCGCTGGAGCGCGACCTGCCGCTGCTGGCGATCTGCCGCGGGATGCAGATCCTCGACGTCGCCTGCGGCGGGACGCTGCACCAGCACCTGCCCGAGCTGCTGGGCCACGAGCATCACCGGCGCATCCCCGGGAGCTTCGACGGCGCCGACCACGACGTGCGGCTGCTCGCCGGCTCGCTCGCCGCGCGCGCCGCGGGCGAGCAGCTGCACGCGACCAAGTCCCACCACCACCAGGCCGTCGACCGGGTGGGGGATGGCCTCGAGGTCACCGGCTGGGCGGTGATCGACGACCTCCCGGAGGCGATCGAGGCGCCGCGCAGCCGCTTCGCGCTCGGCGTGCAGTGGCACCCCGAGGCCGACGAGCGCAGCCGCCTGATCGCGGCGCTGGTGCAGGAAGCGGCCGCCGCGCGCGCCGCCGCGCGCTGACGCACGCGCGCCCCCACGCGCGCGGGGAGATGTCGCGACGGGCCGATGGCGTCCAGGCGTCGACCTATACTCGTTGCAGGCACAACGGGTACCAGCACCGGACACGATGGTCACGCCCCCCGACCTCGACCCACCGCAGCCCGAAGAGGATCAGGACGACCTCGACGAGGCGATGCCACGCGTGGAGCTCACGCGGCGCACGCTGCTGCTGTTCTTCGTGCTCGGACTCTCGACGGTCGCGTTCTTGTACTTCGTGCTGCCGAAGCTCGCGGACTTCGAGCAGAACCGCGAGAAGATCGGCGACGGCAACGCGTGGTGGTTCACTGCCGCCCTCGCGTTCACCGTCGCGTCGTTCGGCGGCTACGTCGCGATGTTCCGCGGCGTGTTCGTCAACGACGCGACGCGCATCGACCTGCGCGCGAGCTATCAGATCACGATGGCCGGCCTGGCGGCGACGCGCCTGTTCGCGGCCGGCGGCGCGGGCGGCATCGCGCTGACGGCGTGGGCGCTGCGCCGCGCCGGCATGGATCGGCGCAGGGTCGCCGACAAGACGCTCGCGTTCCTGATCCTGACCTACGCGGTGTACATGGTCGCGCTCGCCGTCGTCGGCTTCGGCCTGCGCCTGCATGTCCTCCACGGTCCGGCGCCGTTTGGCATCACGGTCATCCCCGCGATCTTCGGGCTCGTCGTCATCGTGCTGGGGCTCGCGCTCGCGCGCGTGCCGCCGGACCTGCAGCGGCGCCTGGAGGGCTTCGCCAGCCGCGGCGGCCGGCTCGCGCGGCTCGCGCAGCGGCTGTCGCATGCGCCGGCGGCGTTCTCGGCGGGGATGCGCGAGGCCGTCTGCCACGTGCGCAAGCGCGACCGCTCGCTGCTCGGCGCGATCGCCTACTGGGGCTTCAACATCGCGACGCTGTGGGCGTGCTTTCATGCCTTCGGCGACCCGCCGCCGTGGGGGGTCATCGTGATGGCGTACTTCGTCGGCTTCCTCGGCAACCTGCTGCCGCTGCCGGGCGGGATCGGCGGCGTCGACGGCGCGATGATCGGCGCATTCATCGCCTTCGGCGTCGACAAGGGCTTCACGATCCAGGCCGTCCTGGCGTACCGGCTGTTCGCCTTCTGGCTGCCGACGATCCCCGGCGCGATCGCCTACTTCCAGCTGCGCCGGACGGTCGCGCGCTGGAGCGAGGATCGCGCCGAGCGGGCGCGCCTGCCGGCCGCGGCCGGTGCCTGAGCCCGGCGCCCGATCGCCGCGGGCGCGGTCGCTATCGTTGATGGCGTGACCAGCCCAGAGATCGAGAACGTCGTCATCGTCGGATCCGGCCCCGCCGGCTACACCGCCGCGCTGTACACGTCGCGCGCGAACCTCAAGCCGCTCGTGATCGAGGGCTTCATGTGGGGCGGCCTGCTCCAGCAGACGACCGACGTCGAGAACTACCCCGGCTTTCCGGAGGGGATCGAGGGTCCGCTGCTGATGCAGCGCTTCCGCGACCAGGCCGAGGCCTTCGGCACGCGCTTCATCACCGACGAGGCGACGAAGGTGCGGCTCGCGACCGAGCCCGGCGGCGTGCACAGCGTCTGGGTCGGCGACGAAGAGCACCGTACGCGCACGGTCATCCTCGCGATGGGCGCCGAGCACAAGAAGCTCGCCGTGCCGGGCGAGAGCGAGCTTGGCGGCCGCGGCGTCAGCTATTGCGCGACGTGCGACGCGGCGTTCTTCAAGCAGAAGCCGACGATGATCGTCGGCGGCGGCGACAGCGCGATGGAGGAGGCGATCTTCCTCTCGAAGTTCGCGTCGAAGGTCATCGTCGTCCACCGCCGCGACGAGTTCCGCGCGTCGAAGATCATGCTCGAGCGCGCCCGCGCGATCGAGAACATCGAGTGGCTGACGCCGTACGTGCCCGAGGAGTTCGTCGCCGGCGAGGGCGCCGGCCTGACGCACGTGCGACTGCGCCACGCCGAGACCGGCGAGACGACGGAGGTCGACATCGCGGGAGCGTTCATCGCGATCGGCCATGAGCCGCAGTCGCAGCTCGTCAGCGATCAGGTCGATGTCGACGACGAGGGCTACGTCATCACCGAGGGCCGCTCGACACGCACGAGGAAGCCCGGCGTCTTCGCAGCCGGCGACCTCGTCGACCACACATATCGCCAAGCGGTAACCGCCGCCGGCTCGGGCACCCAGTCCGCGCTCGACGCCGAGTGGTACCTGCGCGACACGCCCGAGATCCCGACGCCAGAGGGCCTGCCCCACGGCGACCTGGCCGAGGCGCAGTGGGCGCCGCCGCGCACGAGCTGACGCCGCTCCAACCGACCTACCGGTCAGCCGCTACGCTCCTTCGCAGACGGTTCAGGGGTCGGGCACACGAGGGCAGCTCCCCAGTCTCTTGACGAAGCGCTCACCAGTAACCGCAAACAAGCTGTCGGGGGCTCTCCTCGAACGCGAGGTGGAGTTGCGGGCGGTCGACGACCTGCTCGAAGCCGGGCGCGCCGCCCACGGTCACCTCCTCCTCGTCGAGGGCCACGCGGGCATCGGCAAGACCTCGCTGCTGGACGCCGCTGTGTCCCGCGCGCGCGCGAGCAACATGATCGTGATGCGCG
>JAWVGK010000191.1:0-34316 GCA_033855155.1 Solirubrobacteraceae bacterium
CCGAACGCGCCGAGGATCGAGCCCGAGCACAGGCGCGGCATCCAGTCCAGGCGCTGCTGCTCGGTGCCGTAGACGTAGATCGGCTGGGTCCCCAGCGACGTGTGCGCGCAGAGCGTGATCGCGACCGACGAGTCGACGCGCGCGAGCTCCTCGACCGTCAGCGCGTAGGCGAGCGTGTCGGCGCCGGCGCCGCCGTAGCGCTCCGGAAACGGGATCCCCATGAGGTTCATCGCGCCGAGCTTGGCGATGATCTCGTACGGGATCGCGTGCGTGCGGTCGAGCTCCTCGGCGACCGGCGCGACCTCGGCCTCGGCGAACTCGCGGACCGTGCTGCGCAGCAGCTCGTGGTGATCGGAGAGGTCGAGGTTCATCCCGGCTGAGTATGAACCGGCACGAGCGTCCCCGAGCGCGCCGCCACGACCGCGTCGCCCGCCGGCGCCGGCGCGTCCGGCGGCGGCGCCACGCCGCCGCAGGCCGGCGCGCGCCGCAGGACGGACGCGGGGATGCGCTCCGGCAGCAGGCGCCCGTGGCGTGCGAGCGCGCGCACGGCGGCGTCCTCGTCGCCGGCCGCGCTGCGCATCGCCGCGCGCCGCAGCAGCGCCGCCTCGCTCGCGACGTGGCGCCTCGCCTGCGACGCGAACCGCGCGAGCGACCGCGGCACGGGCGCCCCCGCGAACCGCGCGCCGGCGTCGCCGACCTCGCGCGCGTAGCGCGACATCGCGGCGTCCGGATCGCGCGGCGCGTCCTCGAACGCGCGCCGCAGCGCCCCGACGAGATCCGCGCACAGGCGGTTCGTCGAGCCGGCGTACGCGGCGACGGTTCCCGCGCGCGCGGGCGCGCGGCGCCGCTCGCCGCCGCAGCCGGCGAGCGCGAAGCCGCACAGCAGCACGACGGCGACGGACCTCATCGCCCAACCGTAACGCGACGGCCTCCCGCCGCGGCCGGCGCTATCCTCGCGCCGTGGCAAACACCGAACAACCCGATCCGATTCGCGAGCTCCTCGCCGGCTGCACGCCGGCGCTGTTCATGGGCAACCCCGCCGGGACCGTCGTGATCATGGAGTCCAAGGTGGTCGAGGCCGGCGGCGATCCCGAAGAGGTGCTGGCGTGGGTGCGCGAGCACGGCGGCTACCCGGACAAGTCCTTCGCGGTCAGCACGCGGCGTGGCCGCGGGCCGACGCTTAAGCCGCGTGAGGCGCCGAAGCCGTACTACGTGATCCCGGAAGACGCGCTGAAGTAGCCCGGGAAGCGTCGACGTCAGCGGCGAGGTGGTGGGCCGTCGAGGATCCCCCCTAACGTCTCCCCCACGCCACCGATGATCTCTCCGACCACCCCGACCACGTCGTCGACCGTCCCAGCGACGACGTCGACGACCTCCTCGATGCCCCCCGGCGCCGGGGCCGGCGGCGCGGACGGCGCCGACGCCGACGGCGGCGGCGGCGCGGGCGCCACCGGCGGCAGCAGGACGGGCGGCGTCAGCGGCTCGCGGCGCAGCGGCGGCCGCGTCGCGTTTCCGGGCTCGCGCGGCGAGCCGCTCGCGGGCGCGGGTCGTGCCGACGGCGCCACGGCCGCGACGATCGTCCGCGGCGCGACGAGCGCGAGGTCGCGCGAGCGCCGCGCCGGCGCCGCGGCGACGGCGCCGTGGGCGGCCGAGATCTCCGGCCCGGTGACGAGCTGGCGTAGCGAGCCGAGCCCGCCGACCCCTCCGCTGCCAAGAACGACGACCACGAGCGCCGCCAGCATCGCGAGCGGCACGAGCGCCGCCACCACCCCTGCCCCCAGAAGCTGGCGGATCCATCCGCCGACGAGATCCATCGCAGCGATGATAGGTCTCCTCGAGCGCCGTGCACAGTCGCTGCGGGAGCGCCGGGCGTGAGCCCGCGCCGGCGCTCGATCGCGCGCACCCTGCGCGTCGCCCTGCTCGGGCTGACGATCGGCCTCGCGATCATCGGGGCGATCGGGATCGGGGCGCTGTACGACGCGCGCCAGCACTACGAGGACCGGCTGCTCGAGACCTCGCAGCTGGAGGTCGCGGCGGCGAACGTGCTGTCGGCGGCCGTCGCGCTGGAGGCCAACCTCGCGCGGCCTCGCACGCCGCGGACGACCCCGTTCGTCACGCGCGCCGCGCGCGACCTCGACGAGGTCGGCGCGCGCGTGCGCGTGCTGGCCCGCGCGGACCCGCCGAGCCGGGCGCTGGCGCGGCGCGTGTCCTCCGCGCGCTACGCGGCACGCGCGCTCGCGCTGGACCCCGCGCAGGACGCCGTGCGCGCGCGAATGGCGAGCCGCCTCGAGGCCGTCCGCGGCGCGACGCGCGAGCTCGCGCAGCGCCAGGTCGTGCGCCGCGACGCCGCGCGCGTCGAGGCTCGCCGGCGCACGCGCTCGGCGGTCGTCGCGATCGCGCTCGGCGCCGGCCTCGCGCTGATCGCGGCGCTGGCCTTCCTCACGCTGCTGATCCGCGGGATGCGCCGCCCGCTGGACGAGCTCGTCGACGCGACGCGGCGGATGGCCTCCGGCGACCTCGCGGTGCGCGTCGATGCCGGGGGCCCGCGCGAGCTCGCGGCGCTCGGCGAGTCGTTCAACGTCATGAGCTCGGACCTCGCCGTCGCCGGCGCGCGCGTGGAGTCCCAGCGCCAGCGGCTCGCGACGACGATCGCGAGCCTCGGCGACGGGCTGGTCATCTGCGACGCGGACGATGTCGTCACGGCGATGAACCCGCGCGCGAGCGCGCTCGTCCGCAACCTGCGCACGAGCGCGCGGGCGCACGGCATGCGGAGCCCGTTGCCGCCCGTCTCGCAGGCGCTGTCGGGCGAGGTGACGATCGAGCACGAGGGCGTGACGATCGCCGTCACGGCGGCACGGCTGGCGGGCCCCGAGGGCGGCGTCGTCTGGACGTTGCGCGACATCACGGCGCGCGCGCGCCTGGAGCAGGCCAAGAGCGACTTCGTCGCGACCGCGTCGCACGAGCTGCGCAGCCCGCTGACGTCGATCAAGGGCTTCATCGAGCTGCTGCAGACGACCGAGAACGAGAACCTCACCGAGCGCCAGCTCGAGTTCATCCAGATCGCGGTGCAGTCCACCGACCGCCTCGTCGATCTGGTCAACGACCTGCTCGACGTCGCGCGGATCGAGTCCGGCGAGTACGAGATCCAGCCGCGCCCGTGCGACCTGCGACCGACGGTCGAGGAGGTCGTCGCGCTGATGGCGCCGCGCATCGAGGACAAGCGCCAGCGGCTCGTCGTGCAGATCGACGAGCCGCGCCCGCCCGCGCTCGCCGACCCCGCGCGGGTGCGCCAGATCGTCACGAACCTGCTGACCAACGCGCACCTCTACACCGGCGAGAACGGGACGATCACCGTGCGCCTGCAGGGCGACGGGCGATCGACGCGGATCGCGGTCGGCGACAGCGGCCGCGGCATGTCGCCCGACGAGGCGCAGCGCGTCTTCGAGCGCTTCTACCGCGGCTCGTCGAACGAGCGCCGCGGCCCCGGCACGGGGCTCGGGCTGTCGATCGTCAAGTCGCTCGTCGAGCTGCACGGCGGCTCGATCGACGTCTCGAGCGCGATCGGCAGCGGCACGACGTTCACGATCTCGCTGCCGGCGGTGCCGGGCGGCCCGCTGTCGATCGCGCCGCCGGCGCCGCTTGCGTCCCAGCGCGTGCTGATCGTCGACGACGAGCCGCCGCTGACCGCGCTGATCGCCCAGCAGCTCGAGCCGCTCGGCGTGCAGAGCGTGCAGGTGCACTCCGGCGCGGAGGCGCTCGCGCTGCTGCGCGGCGAGCACTTCGACGCGATGACGCTCGACGTGCTGATGCCCGGCATGAACGGCTTCGACGTGCTCGATGCCGTGCGCGGCGACCCGCGGCTGCGCGAGCTGCCGGTGATCTTCGTGTCGGTGTCCTCGACGCTGTCGCAGCTGCGCGGCGAGTGGGCCGTCGCCAAGCCGATCGACCGCCGGCGCCTGAGCGACGTGCTGCACTCGGCGATCGAGGCGCGGCGCACGCGCGTGCTCGTCGTCGCGCCCGACGCCGCGCGCGTCCAGCTCGCGCCCGCGCTCGCGGGCCTGGGCATCGACTACCGCTGGGAGAGCAGCGCCGAGGGCGCCGCGCGCGCCGGCACCGAGCAGCTCTTCGAGCTCGCGCTCGTGCACGCGAGCATGAGCGAGGCACTGCGGCTGCTCGAGAACACGGGGCTGCGCGGGCGTCGCGGCGAGCGCTCGGTGATCCTCTTCTCGACGGGCGACGACGGCGCCGGCCTCGGCGCCGTCGGCATGCCGGTCTTCCCGCTCGCGCAGGCGGTGAGCGCGCTGCGAGCCGCGCTTGGCAGCGAGACGCGCGCCGCTTCGGGAAGATGACGCTCGTGCCGACGGACGAGCAGCTGCGCAGCCGGATCGAGGAGCTCGAGCGCGAGCTCGCGATGCGCGTGGAGGAGGCGGAGGAGAAGGAGCTGCAGCTGCAGCGCTACGCGGCCGACCTGCGCGAGACGTTCATGCAGGAGCGCACGCGGTCGGCGGAGCTGCGCCGCTCGTACATGCTGACCGTGCGCGCGCTGGCCAGCGCCGTCGAGGCACGCGACGCCTACACCGGCCGCCACGCGGAGCGCGTCGCCGCATACGGCATGGCGCTCGCCGACGTCTACGGGATGAGCCTCGCCGACGAGCCGCAGATCGAGTTCGGCTTCCTGCTGCACGACGCCGGCAAGGTCGCGGTGCCCGACGCGATCCTCTTCAAGCCCGGTCCGCTGACGGCGGCCGAGCGACTCGTCATGCAGCAGCATCCGGTGACCGGCTCGGAGATCGTGCGCGAGATCGACTTCCTCGGCGCGGCGCGCGACGTCATCCGCTCACACCACGAGCGCTGGGACGGCAGCGGCTATCCGGACGGCCTGTCCGGTGAGCACATCCCCGTCTCGGCGCGGGTGTTCGCCGTCGCCGACACGCTCGACGCGCTGACGACGCGCCGCCCGTACCGCGACGCGTCGTCGCTCGCGGACGCGCGCGAGATCATCGAGGCGGGGCGCGGATCGCACTTCGATCCGGACGTGATCGTCGCGTTCCGGGCGCTGCCGGACGCCGACATCGAGGCGATCCGCAGGAGGATCGGCGGATGAGCACGCACCGCGTCGTGCTGATCGTCGACGACGACCCGTTCATTCGCAAGCTCATCATGACGACGCTCGAGGGCGTGACGACGTTCCAGCTGCACGAGGCGCGCGACGGCGAGGAGGCCGTGCGGACCGCGCGCCGCGAGTCGCCGCGGCTCGTGTTCCTCGACATCGACATGCCGCGCCTGGACGGCATCGAGGCGTGCCGCCAGATGCGCGCGGACCCCGAGATGCGGGGCGCGACGATCGTCATGCTGACCGCGACCGTCGAGGACTCCGCGCGATCGCGGGCGCACGAGGCCGGCGCGGACTACTTCCTCACGAAGCCGTTCAGCCCGCTCGAGCTGCTGCGCCTCGTGTCCGAGCTGTAGGGCTCAGGCTCAGGTCCCGACCGGGCGGCGCACGTCGGGGTCGGGGTTCTGCATCGTCGCGCTCGTGCGCATCGCCCGCGTGCGCAGCATCTCGGGCAGCACCTGCTCGATGATCTCCGCGGCGCGCCGGACGGCGTGCCACGCGCTGTCGGCGGGCAGCTCGATCCACTTCAACGTCAGCTCGCAGACGTCGACCTGCATCGCGAGGTCGGCCGCCGGCAGCTCCGCGATCGGGCGGTCGGCGGACGCTGCCTCGGAGTGGATCCAGTCGTCGAAGGCGCCCTTTGCGCGCATGCACCAGCGCATCTCCTGCGGGACGGTGAACGTCACCTCGAAGATGATCGGCGGGGGGCTTGGCATCGTGGGCGCAGGCTACCCACAGATCGCCCGTCAGGTCACGGCGCGCGAGCAGCCGTCCCGGTACGGTGGCGACATGACGCTCGACGAGGCGCTGCTGATGCTCAACGACCGCCTCGGGCACGAGGTGACGGCGTGGGTCGAGGTGACGCACGAGACCCCGCTGCTGATCGCCAGCGGCCATCTCGAGAACTGGCACCTCGACATCACCGACGAGACGCCGGCGGCGGGCGCGACGCACTTCGACCTCTACGGCCACTACTCGCTCGGCGACACGCGCTTCGACCTCAGCGACGCGCCGGTCGACTCCGTCGCCGAGCGCGAGAACGGCCTGACGTTCCGGCTGCAGGGCGGCGCGCGGCTCGTCGTGACATGGAAGCCGGTCGTCGCGCCGGAGGACCTGGTCTAGGAAGGTTTGCCGAACGCCGCTAGGACATCGGCTGAACCCTAGCCGCGTCGGCTCCGCTCAGTAGGCTCGCGAAGATGGCGGACACCGATCCAGACGGTGCCGTAAGCAAGGACACGGACGCGGTGGGTGGAGACGGAGACAGTTCAGCAACGCCAGCTTCGATGGTCGGCGCCGTGCTCATCATGGTGGCCGTCGGTGTTGCCGTGTGGTGGGCGCTCTGGCCCTAGGATATTCCGTCCACGAAGGACCCTGGGTTTGCCGACAACGTGTTTGCGAGCGCACCCGTGGTCTTTGCGGCACGATTGATCCTGCTGTCGTCCGGTGTCGTGCTTGCCGTGGGCGGTCTGTTCATAGTCGTGTCCATCGCGAAGCTGTGGACCGCTCAGCGCTGGTTCACGCGCTTCGGTCCCTTCGAGGCGTCGCCAGAGGCAATAGGCACGCTCGCGGAGGAAGTCGAGTTCTGGCGTACGCACGCCATCGAGCAGAGCGAGATAGTGAGCGAGCTGCAGGAGCGACTGCAAGAGGCCGACGACCTGCTGGGCCAGCTGATCGGCGAGCGAGGCGACCCCGACGAATAAAATGTTGGCGGCGGTGCGGACGTTCCCTAAGATCGAAGGGCGATGAGCGCGACCAAGGCAGAACGAGACGCGATCCAGCGGCAGATTGAGCTCAACCGTCGATCGCTGTCGCGGGTCCACAACCAGACGCAGCCGCTGCGAGCGGCGGCGCTTCGCTCAGAGCGAGTGGTCGGGCAGGCGCTAAAGCGCCTCGGATACGTCAAGTAGCCGAGCCCCGCACAGTCGCAAGAGGGGCATCCGAGCTTGGCGAGGATCGTCAGATCGGCGTGAAGGCGCACCCGCTCGATCCCACGCACGCGAGCGGCGCCGGCTCAGGCAGCGACGGACTCGGACGACGCCACTCAACGAACATCACCTCCTCATCGAGGTCGTCGCCAGGGACGAGCGCGAGCGACTCTTCGGGGAGGTAGCGGCGGCTCACGAGCCATTCGTCGTTCGGCTCGATCAGCAGCGCGCTGGGCGCCGGGCGCGCCCTGCGGCGCTCGGATCAGCTGTGGACGGCGGCGAGGAACGCGTCGACGTGCTCGGCGAGCAGCCGGCTCTCGTCGTCGCCGAACGCGTACAGGCGGCGGCGCAGCGGTCGCAACGCCATCGAGGCGGTGTGGACGTAGCGGGCCATGCCGGCCGAGAAGCTGCGCTCGACGAGCGCGAGCTCCCCCGGTCCGAGCGTCTCTGGCAGCGCGAGCATCGCGTGCTCGCGCACGATGTCGCCGCTGGCGACCTGGCCCTCGGGCAGCTGCGCCTCGGCGTCGGCGGCGAGCTCGGCGAGGTCGGAGCGCAGCGCGCGCATGCGGTCGGTCTGCGCGTTGGCCACCGCCCGCGCGTCGCGCGTCTGCTCGTCGTCGAGGTCGGGCCCCTTGCCGAACGCCCGCGCCGCCTCCGCGAGCCAGTCGAGGTGATGCTGCATGTGGGCGTCGAGCGCGAACAGCGCCGTCAGCGCGTCGCTGGCCTCCGTCAGCGCGGCGGAGGCCTGCTCGGCGGGAACCGCGAAGCGCAGGGTGTCCATGCGCTGGACGGTAGCGCGGGCCAGCCCCTGGGGCGGCCGCGATCGAACCCGCGCGGGGTCACCCCAGCGGCACCTCCGGAGGCAGCTCGGGGCGCCGGCTTGCCAGCGCCGCGGCAGGTGCGGTGAACGGCACGCTGTCGGGAGCGCAGGCGGCCCCGTCCCGCGGCGGGCTGCCGGCGACGAGGTAGCGGGTGATCGCCGCGTCGACGCAGGCGCTCTGGAGAATCGCCGTGTGCCCCCAGCCCTCGAGCGTGAGCAGCCGGGACGCCGGGAAGAGGTTGGCGTAGGGCCGCGTCTGGCTGTACGGCGTGGCGGGGTCGAAGCGGGTGCCGATGACGAGCACCGGCGCGCGCGTGCGCTGCTGCCACGGGCCGTGGAACGCGTCGCCGTCGCGCAGGTGCCAGAACTCGCACGGCAGCCCGACCCAGCCGCGGGCACGACCGAAGTACGGCGCCTTCGCGTCGTAGGCGGCGATCAGGGCCGGGTACTCGGAGACGCGTCGTGAGGGGGCCGTGTCGACGCAGAGGCTGGCCAGCGCGCCGCCGATCGACGGGTAGTCCTCGCCGCGGGCTCGGGCGCCGAGTGGCGAGCGGGTTCGCGCAACGGCCGCGGCCACCGCTGCCGGAGACGGCACCGGCGCCGCGAGCGCGGCGAGGAAGTCCGCGAGGTCGGGCCATTCCGACGGCGAGTACAGCGCGGAGAACGTGGCGTCGACCGCGACCTGTTGCGTGATCTCGAAGACCTCGCCGTCGGGCAGCGTGATCTGCACGGGTTCGTGCGCGAGCCGGTCGAAGGTCGCCGGCACGACGACGGCGGGATCGCCGAGACCGGCGAGCGAGCAGTTCTGCGGTCCGCCGTCGCGACACAGCCGGGCGAACTCGGCGAACGTCCGGCTGGCCCCGACGCCCTGCCGCACGCGGATGCCCAATGGGGTCGTCGGGGCGGCGTCGCCGCGGCCGGTCCCGCTCCATGCGACGGGGTCGACGGTGCCGTCCAGCACGAACCGCCCGACCCGGTCGGGGAACAGCCGCGCGTAGGTCGCGCCGAGGAACGTGCCGTAGCTGTAGCCGGTGTACGTGAGCCGTTCGTCGCCCACGGCCCGGCGCAGCAGATCCATGTCGCGCGCGACGTTCGCCGTCGACGCGTGGCTGAAGCGCTCCGGCGATTGGGCCTGGCAGAGCTGCGCGGCGCGCCGGACGTCGCTGATGTACTGCTTCTCCGCGGGACCGGGAAGCGGGTAGCTCGTCTGCAGCAGCGGCGACGTCAGCTCCTCGTTCTCCGTCGCAAAGCACGTGGCCGGGTCCGATTGGGCGACGCCGCGCGGATCGAAGCCGAGCACGTCGTAGCGCTGGCGCAGCTCCGGCGTGTAGATCAGCTGGGCGGCGAGCTGGACGAAGTCGACGCCCGAGCCGCCGGGGCCGCCGGGGTTGACGAACATCGTGCCGAGGCGCTGCTGCGGGGCGCCGCTCGCCGGCAGCTTCGTCAATGCAAGCGTCGTCTTCGGGCCGTAGGGGTCGTCGTAGTCGGTCGGCACGGCCGCCGTCGCGCACAGAAACGCCTCGAGCTGCGGGCCGCACGGCCCCCAGTCGAGCGTCGGCACCGGCGCGGCGCCGTGGCCGGCGCGCTCGAGCGCAGCGCCAGGGGCATCCTGGGCCGCCGCGGGCGCTGCCAGCACCGCGGCCGCGAGGGCGGCGGCGGTGCAGAGCGCGGCCGGGCCGTAGCGGCGACGACCGAGCTCGACGAGGCGGCGCCGGGATGCTTGTGCACGATTCATGAACGAGTCCTTCGGTTCGGGGCCATGAGGCGAGTCTTGGCGACGGTCGAGCGCTTGTGCGCCAGCGCCACGCGGCAGTCTGCACGAACCGCGCCGGCACCGAAAGCCCCCGAGGGTCAAAGCTCCACACCTCGCCGGGGCGCGAAATGTCGCTCGATCAGCCGATGGCGTGCTCGACAGCCCAGCGGGTGAGCTCGGAGCGGCGGCGCAAGCCGGTCTTCACGCGAATCCTCGTCAGGTAGCTCTGCACCGTGCGGGGCGAGATGAAGAGCTGCTGGCCGATCTCCGCGTCGGTCTTGCCCTGCACCACGAGGCGCATGATCTCGAGCTCGCGGCCCTGCAGCGGTCGTGCCGTGGACTGCTCGCCGCGGATCGTGGTCGAGTACTCCTTGAGCAGGTGGCATGCGAGCGACGGCGTGATCACCGAGCCGCCGCCGTGCGCGGTGATGACGGCCTGGCGCAGCTCGTCGCCGCCGATGCGCTTGGACAGGTAGCCCGCGGCGCCGGCAGCGATCGCGTCGAGCAGCGCGTTCGCCTGTTCGCTGGCCGTGATCACGAGCACGCGGATGCCCGGTCGCGACTCGCGCAGCTTGTCGAGCACCTCGAGGCCGCCCATGTCCGGCATGCGCAGGTCGAGGATCATCACGTCGGGCTCCAACTGCTCGGCGAGCTCCAGCGCCTCGCGGCCGGTGCTGGCCAGCGCCACGACCTCGATCGCGGGGTCCTGGCCAAGCGCCGTCGCGATCCCCTCGCGGACCAGCGGGAAGTCGTCGGCGATCAGGACGCGGATCCTCACGAGCGCGGCGTCCCAAGTGTCGGCGTCCGACGACCTCGCGCAGCAGCGCGTGCTCGCACTCCGATGCCCGATCGCGCCACGCACGACCTCACGACCATGTGCTCACGGCTCCTGTCATCTTCGCCGTCCCGCCGATGCGTCTCCCGGCGGCCCCCCATACCCACTTTTTTGTCATTACGGACCAGCGTGGCCGGCGAAACGCGGACCGTTGCGACTTCGTGCAACGAGCACTGCGGCAAGCTGCGAAAGCGGTGCGTCGCTTGCGGGGAGAAGGTGCTGTCGGCGAGCACGAAGCGGGCGCCGACGTGGAGCGTTGTGCCGATGACTCGCGGCAGGAGATCCACCAGGATATCGGTCACAGGGACGACGTTGTGTTGCACGCCAGATCAGTGACTCGTCGCTGACGATTATCCGCGTGGGGAATCGCGCCGTGGGTGACGCATTCCACCCTGGCAGCGTGACGCGGCGCCGTGACAAGCCGACTGCCGGTCCCGCTCAGGCGGGGCCGCGCCGGTGCTCGGCCCATCCACCACGCCAGGGGACTCAAGACCAGTGAGCCAGGAGACACGCAGCAAGCTCCCACTCCCCGTGACATGCACGCCATGGACGGGTCAGACGAAGAATCGGCTCGTCGCCAAGTCCAAGGTCGACACGTCCCCGGAGGTCGAACGGCTCGTCCGGCGCGCCGTCGTGCGCGCCAAGCAGGGCGACCGCGACGCGGCGCACTTCCTCTACCTGCGCTATGCCGACAACGTGTATGGCTACGTGCGCACGATCGTGCGCGACCATCACGATGCCGAGGACGTCACCCAGCAGGTCTTCGCCAAGCTGCTGACGTCGATCTCGAAGTACGAGGCGCGCGGGGTCCCGTTCGTGGCATGGCTGCTGCGCATGTCCCACAACGTCGCCGTCGACGCCGTGCGCGCCCGCCGCTGCACGCCGGTCGCGGCGGTCTACGGCTCCGACGAGGCGGCCTGCGACGACGCGTCCGATCGCGCCCACTCGCTGCACGCGGCGCTGGCCGCGCTGCCGGAGGACCAGCGCCAGGTCGTCGTGCTGCGCCACGTCCTCGGCCTCACCCCGGTCGAGATCGCCAAGCAGCTCGGTCGCACCCACAGCTCCGTGTACGGGCTGCACCATCGTGGCCGGCGCGCGCTGTGCGCCGAGCTCGAGCGCCTGGACTGCACGCCGCTGACAGCCGGCCGGCGCGAGGCGGTGGCGGCGTGAGGACGCTGGTCACCGGCGGGGCCGGCTTCATCGGCACGCACCTCGTGCGCGAGCTGCTCGAGCGCGGCGACGACGTCGTCGTCCTGGACGCGCTCGAGCCACAGGTGCACGGCGGCGCGCAGCCCGACCTGCCATCCGACGTGCGCTTCATCCACGGCGACGTCGGCGATCCCGACATGGCCGACCGCGCGCTGGCGGGCGCCGACCGCGTCGTGCATCTCGCCGCGATCGTCGGCGTCGGCCAGTCGATGTACGAGATCGCCCGCTACACGCGCGGCAACACGCTCGCGACGGCGGTCTTCCTCGAGCGCGTCGTCGCGATGCGCGACCTGCCGCAGCGGCTCGTCGTCGCGTCGTCGATGTCGATCTACGGCGAGGGCGAGTACAGCTGCCCCGAGCACGGGCGCATTGCGCCGCCGCCGCGCCCCGAGGCCCAACTGCTGCTGCGCGAATGGGAGGCCGCCTGCCCGCACTGCGGGCATGAGCTGTGCCCCGTCGGGACGAGCGAGGCCAAGCCGCTGATCCCGACGTCGATCTACGCGATCAACAAGCGCGACCACGAGGAGATGTGCCTCGTGACCGGCGCCGCGTACGGCCTGCCGTCGACCGCCGTGCGCTTCTTCAACGTCTACGGGCCGGGGCAGGCGCTGTCGAACCCCTACACCGGCGTGGCCGCGATCTTCGCGTCGCGGCTGATGAACGCCAAGGCGCCGATCATCTTCGAGGACGGCCGCCAGTCGCGCGACTTCATCCACGTGTCGGACATCGTGCGCGGCATCCAGCTGGCGCTGGAGTCCGACGCGGCGCGCGGCCAGGCGGTCAACCTCGGCACCGGCCAGCAGACGACCGTCGCGCAGGTCGCGCAGGTCATCGCCGAGGGACTCGGGGTGCGGATCGAGCCGCAGATCGCCGACCGCTACCGCGCGGGCGACATCCGCCACTGCTTCGCCGACACCGCTCGCGCTCGCGCTCTGCTGGGGTTCGAGGCCCATGTCCGCTTCGAGGACGGCATGGCGGCGCTGACGCAGTGGCTCGCCGGCCAGGAGGCCGACGACCGCGTCGACGCCGCGACGCACGAGCTCGCCGCGCGGGGGCTGGCACGATGAGCCGCCCGGCGGATCTCGCGATCGTCGTCGTGTCGACGAACGAGGCGCGGTGGCTCGAGCCGTGCCTTCGGACGGTGTTCGAGCACGCCGGCGACGCCGCCCTCGACGTCGTCGTCGTCGACAACGCGTCGATCGACGGCACGCGTCGCCTCGTCGAGGAGCGATTCCCGCAGGCGCGCCTCGTGTCGTGCTCCAACCACGGCTTCGGGCACGCCAACAACCGCGGCGCCGTCACGTGCGACGCGCGCTACGTGCTGTTCCTCAACCCCGACACCGAGATCGTGCGCGGGAGCTTCGGCGAGCTGCTCGAGCTCATGGACGCCCGCCCCGAGGTCGGCCTGCTGGGCGTCAAGCAGGTCGCGGGCGACGGCACGCTGTGGCCGACGATGCGGCGGTTTCCCGGCCCGCTGCGCGCGCTGGGCGAGGCGCTGGCGTCCTCGCGCTGGCCGGTCTCACCGAGCTGGGCGGGCGAGCTCGAGCACGACATGGATCGCTACGAGCGCGAATGTGCGTGCGACTGGACGTCGGGCTCCTTCATGCTCTGTCGCCGCGAGGCGCTGCTCGGCGGCGGGCTCATGGACGAGCGCTTCTTCATCTACTCCGAGGAGCCCGACCTGTCGCTGCGCATGAAGCGCGCCGGCTGGCAGACGCGCCACCTGCCGGCGATGACGATCGTGCACCACGCCGGCAAGGGCGGCATCCGCCCGCGGATGGTCGCTCAGGACGCCTTCACGCGCGCGCAGTACGCGCGCAAGCACTTCGGCCCCGCCAAGCGCGCGGCGTACCTCGCCGCCGTCGCGCTGCGCCACGCGATCCGCGCGCTCGCGCCGGGGGGCGCCCCCGAGCAGCGGCTGCGCCGCGAGGCCGGGCGGGCCGCGCTCGCCACGCTGGCCGGCCGCCGCGAGCCGCCGTTCGGCGCGCCGCCGCCGACCGCGCTCGCGCCCGGCGCCGCCCTGATCGCGGACACCGCCACGACGCCCGCGTCGCGCACGACCGCCGGCGACCCGTCCCGCAACGGCCGCACGATCGACCGAGCCCCGGCATGATGCCGCCGACCGCCATCCCGACGCCCCCGCCCGTGCCGGTGATGTCGCTCGACAACGCCGACCCCGCGCTGTGGGAGGCCGTCGCGGGCATCGCGACGAGCGGCGCGTTCACGCTCGGCCACGAGGTCGCGGCCTTCGAGAGCGAGTTCGCGACCTACAACGAGACGAAGCACTGCGTCGGCGTGTCGTCGGGCACCGAAGCGCTCGTCCTCGCCCTGCGCGCGCTGGAGATCGGCGCGGGCGACGAGGTGATCGTCCCGACGAACTCGTTCATCGCGACCGCCGAGGCGGTGAGCCTCGTCGGCGCCACGCCGAAGCTCGTCGACGTCGATCCCCGGTCGCACCTCGTCACGGCGCAGGCCGTGCAGCGCGCGATCGGGCCGCGCACGAGGTGCGTCATCCCCGTCCACCTGATGGGCTCGACGGTCGACATGGAGCCGATCGTGCAGCTCGCGCGCGAGCGCGGCCTGCGCGTCGTCGAGGACACCGCCCAGGCACACGGCGCCCGGCTGCGCGGCAAGCGCGTCGGCACGTTCGGCGACATCGGCTGCTTCTCGTTCTATCCGACGAAGAACCTCGGCGCATGGGGCGACGGGGGCGCGATCGTCACCGCCCACGGCGAGCTCGCCGACCGCGTCCGGCTGCTGCGCTGCCACGGCGAGCGGCCGCGCTACCACCACCAGATCGTCGGCACGACCGCGCGGCTGGACGCGATCCAGGCCGCCGTCCTGCGCATCAAGCTGCGCCGGCTCGAAGCGAGCACCGACGAGCGCCGCCGCATCGGGGCGGCACTGCGCGACGGGCTGCAGGGCTCGAGCGTCGAGCTGCCGGCGCTCGCGTGCGAGGGCGCCGACCACGTCTACCACCTGTTCTGCGTTCGCAGCGAGGAGCGCGAGCGCCTGCGCGAGCACCTCTCGGCGGAAGGCATCGCCACCGCCGTCCACTACCCGATCCCGATCCACCGGGTGCGGGCCTACAGCGATCTCGGCCTCGCCGCCGGCACCCTTCCGGTGTCCGAGCGGCTGGCCGAGCAGATCTGCACGTTGCCGTTGTTCCCCGGCATGTCCGAGGAGCAGGTGGCGCGCGTCATCCACGCGGTTCAGGGGTTCGTCTGGAGGCAGGCATGACGGTTGGGGGACACTCGGACGGCAAGCGCTTCGTGCGCACGCGCTTCATCAGCCGGCCGGCCGACATCGGGCCGCTCCAGGTCGCCGTCGTGGGCTACGGCTACTGGGGGCCAAACCTCGTGCGCAACGTCGTGGCGTCCACCGCGATGGAGCTCGCCGCCCTGTGCGAGCTCGACCACAAGCGCGCGGACGCGTTCCGGGCACGGATGCCCGGCGTGCGCGTGGAGTCCGACTTCGAAGCGCTGCTGCTCGACGCGTCGATCGACGCGGTGATCGTCGCCACGCCGCCGGCGACGCACTACGCGCTGTGCAAGCGCGCGCTGCTGGCGGGCAAGCACGTGCTCGTCGAGAAGCCGATGGCCAAGACGTCGGCGGAGGCCCGCGAGCTGAAGCAGATCGCCGACCAGCGCGGGCTCGTGATGATGCCCGGCCACACGTTCCTCTACAGCCCGGCCGTCAACAAGGTCCGCGACCTCATCAACGAGGACGCGGTCGGCGAGGTCTACTTCGTCACGTCCTCGCGCATGAACCTCGGCAACTACCAGGCCGACGGGGTCGTCTGCGATCTCGCCCCGCACGACCTGTCGATCCTCATGCACTGGCTCGATCGCCCGGTCGTGCAGGTGGCGGCCGCGGCACGCACCATCTTCCAGGACCACGTCACCGAGACCGCCTTCATCACGCTGACCTTCCAGGACGGCGCCAACGCCAACATCCAGATCTCCTGGCTGGCTCCGCGCAAGGTGCGACAGATGCTGATCGTCGGCAGCCGGCGGATGATCTCCTACGACGACACGCTGACCGACGAGGCGGTGCGCCTGTACGACCGCGGCATGGAGTTCTCGACGCCCGAGAGCTTCGGCGAGTACCAGCTCACGTATCGCAGCGGCGACGTGATCATCCCGCGCATCGAGCCGGCCGAGCCGCTCGCGCTCGAGCTGCACGACTTCGCGCGCGCGATGCTGACCGGCTCGACGCCGGTCTCCCATGCCCAGCTCGGCGTCGACGTCGTGACCGCGATGGAGGCGATCGAGCAGTCGTTGGCTCGCGGCGGCGAACCGGTCACGCTGGCGGCGCCCGCGCCGACGGCCGCGGCGGCGACGGCGGTGGCGTGATCGACGCATGAGCGCCGTGTCGGTCCTGCGCGAGCTGTGGCGACGGCGCCGGCTCGTGGCGCTCGGCTTCGCGATCGCGCTGACGGCGGGCGCCTTCGTGGCCTACAAGATCGGCCTCGGAGTCCCGCCGACGTTCCAAGGGCGCCAGTATGAGGTCGGCATCGCGTCCGCCGGCGCGCTGGTCGACTCGCCGCGCTCGCAGGTCGTCGATCTCGGAACCGGCGGCCGGACGCGCGCCGACGTCGCGTCGCTGTCGGTTCGAGCGCGGCTGCTCGCGAGCCTGATGGCGATCAGCCCGCTGAAGGACCAGATCGCGCTGCGGGCGGGCGTGAAGCCGGATGCGCTGGTGGCGAGCGCGCCGACGGAGGGTCCGACGGTGCAGCCGTCGCCGCTGGATGCCGGCCGGGTGAGCGACGAGCGTCCCGACGTGCGCCGGCTCAGCGTCTACGTCAACGCGGCGCTGCCGATCATCACCGCCGACGCGCAGGCGCCGACGCCGGCCGAGGCGGCCCGGATCTCGAGCGCCGCCGTCGCCGAGCTGCGCGTCTACCTGAAGTCCGTCGCGGCGAGCGACCGCGTCCCGGACGCCCGGCGGCTCGTCGTCGACCCGCTCGGACCCGCGAGATTCGCGACCGTCACGCGCGGCCCGCGACACCTGCTCGCGGCGGTCGCGTTCCTGTTCGCCTTCGGCCTATGGTGCGCGGCGATCATCGCCTTCTCCGAGCTGTCGCGCGGCTGGCGCGACGCGAGCGCCGCGGAGTCCGTCGCGGCGCCGCCGCCGCCGCAGCTCGCCGAGCCCGGACGGCAGGCGCCGCCGGCGCCCGCGACGGCGCGACGCATAAGGCGCCGGCAACCGAAGAGCGAGCCATCCGAGCCCGAGCAGCCGGACCGGTCAGTCGACGCGGCCTGATCCGAGGCGACGCGCTTAGCGGCGGATCCTCAGCGCCGTCACGGAGGCCCGCCCGGCGTCGACCGTCATGCGGACGGACACGCGAGCATCGCGCGATCGAGCGAGGACGCGCCGCGCCGCACCCGTCAGCCGCCGGGCGACGACGCGCGTCCCGTCGACGCGCAGCCTGACGGCCGCGATCTCGATCGGCCTGCGCGAGTGCCCGCCGCGGGCCGCGCCGATCGCGCGGCCGGGACGCACGGTCGCGGCGAGCGTGACCGTGGCCGCCCGGCTGCTGCGGAGCTCGAGGCGCAGGCGGCCGGTCCGGACGATCGAGCGCAGCGTCGAGCGCGAGCGCACGCGGACGCTGGCCGGCGCCAACGGCGACGACGTCGCTCGCGGCGCGCCGGCGCCGCCGCGGGCTGCGACGCGAACGCCGCGGTCCAGCCCGTCGCTGGCGTTGCCCTTGCCGGCCGATCCCGCCGCGAGCGCGAACCCCTCGTAGGAGGTGGGGTGCGAGCCGCCGACGTACGCCGGCTTGCCGAGGAGGTTGTGCGACCCGGCGAAGGCCGTCTGCGTCAGCAGGTTGCTCGCGTTGACGGCAAGCCCGCTGACGGAGCCCGCGCAGACGCAGACGCGCGCGAGGACGTTGTCCACGAGGATCGTGCCCTTGCTGGGAGGGTCGCCGTCCTTGTTGCCGAGGTACAGCACGCCGCAGCGCTGGCCGTAGTCGCAGATGCCGTAGTCCAGCAGCGTGTTGTGGCTGATCCGCGAGCCGCGGTCCGAGAGCAAGGTCATCGCGTATGGCGAGCCGTCGACGGCGAAGACGTTGTCCTCGATCGTCTCCGCGTCGCAGCCGTCGGCGCACATGACCCCGACGGCGACGCCGTGGAAGTAGTTGCCCTTGACGAGCGTGTTCCTGGAGCCATAGAGCTGAATCGAGTCGGTGTGGGCGACGCCGGCGTCGCCCTGATGCATGTCGCGAAACTCGTTGTCGAGGATCCGCACGGCGTTGCCGCCGGTCTGGATGCCGTCGCCGTTGCCGCCGAAGAAGACGCTGTCGCGGATCGTGATGCCCGTCGGCCGCTCCGTGCGCTCGGCGATCTGGACGCGCGCGGCGTAGCAGCCCGAGCAGACGTCGAAGTTCGAGTGCACGTTGCGCTCGAGCAGGATGTTCGCGTCGACGAGGTCGCCGGCTCCGCCCCGCAGGACGATCTGCCCGCGGTCGAAGTCGCTGTTGCGGATCGTGATGTTCTTCGTGCGCGCGTCGGCGATGTAGGCGTCGCGGATGCGCACGCCGTCGATCGTGATGTTCGACGCCGGCGAGAAGCGCAGGTTCATCGCGACGGAGGCTCCGGGCTGCGGCTTGAGCGTCACCATGCCGCTCTTCAGGCCGCCGGTGAACTCGCCGTAGCTGCCGCCCGCGAGCAGGATCGTGTCGCCGTCGCCCGCTTCCGAGAACACGCTGTCGAGGGTCGCCGGCGTCGCCTTGCGCTCCACCGCCGACGCGAAGCCCGGCAGCACGGCGGCCACGACCGCCACGATCGCGAGCAGGCCCAGCGCGACGGCGAGCGTGGCCCGGCCGCGGCGACCGCCGACGCCGGAGGGTGGATCGTCGGACCTGAGACTACGCGTGTCCCTGGGCATGAGGGCCTTTCGTCGTGAGGCGACCGGGATGCCTGGTGGCGACCCTGTGGATCGTGACGGAAGTGGGGTCGGGCCGCTGCCGTTGATGACGGATGAGGAGTCCGAGCCCGATCGAGCGCCTGCGCCAGACCCGGCGCCTGCTGCGCAGCGAGGGCGCCGCCGGCGTCGCCGGACGCCTGCGCGGACGTGCCGCGGAGGCGCTGGCGCCGGCCGCCGGCAACCGCCTGCCGGTGCGGCGCGCCGACCTGGAGCGTGCGGCGCAGATCGCCGCGCGCGGCTGGGAGCTGCCGCCGCCCGCCCCGCTGGCCGCGGGCGCCCCGCTGACGATCGCGTGGGTGCTCGTGCCGCCGAACCCGGCATCGGGCGGTCACACGACGCTGCTGCGGATCGTCGCCGAGCTCGAGCGCGCGGGCCACACGTGCGTGCTGTACCTCGACGACCGCCACGGCTGGTCGATCGAGCAGCACCGCCGAACGGTGCGCGCGTGCTGGCCGCAGGTGCGCGCCGACGTGCGCGACCTCGCCGCCGGCATCCACGACGCGCACGTCGTCATGGCGACGAGCTGGGGCACCGCCTACACGGTCCTCGCATCGCGCGCGAAGGGCGTGCGCTGCTACCTCGTCGCCGACTTCGAGCCGTCGTTCTACGCCGCCGGCAGCGAGGCGCTGCTCGCCGAGGCGACGTATCGCTTCGGCTTTCACGGCGTGACGTTCGGTCGCTGGCTCGCCGAGCGGCTGGAGCGCGACTACGGCATGCGGACCGAGCACTTCGACTTCGCCTGCGACCTCGAGCACTACACGCTGGACCGCGGGCCCGAAGCCGCCGCCGCGCGCACCGGCGTCGCCTACTACTGCCGTCCGTCGACGCCCCGGCGCGCGCACGAGCTCGCGGTCGCCGCGCTGGACCTGTTCGCGGCCGGGCATCCCGACGTCGACATCCACCTCTTCGGCGAGCCGTCGGGACGGCTGGGCTTTCGCGCCACGCACCACGGCTTCCTCGACCCCGCCGCGCTGGGCGCGCTCTACAACCGCTGCGTCGCCGGGCTCGTCCTGTCGGCGACGAACGTGTCGCTCGTCCCGCACGAGATGCTCGGCTGCGGCTGCGTCCCGGTCGTCAACGACGCCGAGCACAACCGCGTCGTGCTCGACAACCCGCACGTCGCCTACGCGCCGGCGACCCCGTTCGAGCTCGCGAGCGCGCTGTCGGCGCTCGTGCGGCGGCCGCCCCGCGAGCGCGACGAGCTGGCGGCCGCGGCGGCCGCGAGCGTCGGCGCCACGACCTGGGCGCAGGCGGCCGCAGAGGTGGAGCGGATCCTGTGCGACGTCGTCGCGGCGCGCAGCGAGCTGGCGCTCCCGGCATGACGCGGCCGAGCGTCGGCGTGATCGTCCCGTGCTACCGCTACGCCGACGTGCTCGAGGGGTGTGTCACGAGCGTGCTCGAGCAGGAGGACGTCGACGTGCGGATCCTCATCATCGACGACTGCTCGCCCGACGACACGCCGGCCGTCGCGGGCGCCCTCACGCAGCTCGACGCGCGGGTGCAGTCGCGCCGCCACCGCGAGAACCAGGGCCTCGTCGCGACCGCCAACGAGGGCCTCGAGTGGGCCGCCGGCAGCGACTACACGGTCCTGATCTCGGCCGACGACGTGCTCGTCCCCGGTGCGCTCGCGCGCGCGACGACCGTCCTGGGCATCCATCCGAACGTCGGCATGGTCTACGGGCGCGCGCCGTACTGGCATGCGGGGCGGCCGCGACCGGACGTTCGCGGGCGCTGGCACGGCACGCAGGTGTGGCCCGGCGCGGACTGGATCCGGTTGCGCTGCCGCTCGGGCCACAACTGCATCTCGTCACCGGAGGTCGTCGTGCGCAGCTCGATCCAGCAGGCGGTCGGCGGCTACGACCCCGCCTGCTACCACACGAGCGACCTCAACATGTGGCTGCGCATCGCCGCCGTCTCGGATGTCGCGTACATCCGCGGAGGGGCGCAGGCGATCTACCGCGTCAACCCCGAGGGCATGCTGCGCGGCGACCCCGCGCACATGGCCGACCTCTACGGCCGGCGCGACGCGTTCGACTCGTTCTTCGCATCGAGCGGTCACCTGCTCGAGGACGCCGAGCGCCTGGGCGCGACGGCCGGCCGGGCGCTCGCCCGCCAGGCGCTGTGGCGCGCGAGCCGGGCCTTCGACCGCGGCATCACCGGGGGCCCGGATGCCCGTCCCGTCGACGAGCTGGTCGCGTTCGCGCTCGAGGTCTACCCCGAGGCGCGCCGCCTGCGCGAGTGGTGGGGGCTTGCGCTGCGCCGCCGGATCGGCGCCGGCCGCTCGCTGCTGTTCGTGCCGTTCATCGCGACGGGCGCCGGCCATCGCGCGCTCGGGCACCTGCGCCGGCTGCGCTGGAAGGCCCGCGGGATCTAGTGGTCGCTCCAGTAAGTCCTCGTACGACGACCTGCCGGAGGACCCGCTAGTGGGCCTCGACGTGCAGGTCACGAAGACCGCGTCGGATCCCGAATGGGACGCGTGGGTGGCGGCGACGCCGGGCGGCCATCACGTACAGACGAGCGGCTGGGCGCACGTCAAGGCGGCCGCCGGGCTGCGCGCGACGCGCGTGCTGCTGCGCCGCGACGGCGAGCTCGTCGGCGGCTGCCAGATGCTGGTCCGCCGGCTGCCGCTCGTGGGCAACCTCGCGTACCTGCCGCGCGGCCCGCTGCTGGGCTCGCGCGAACCCGAGCTCGCCGACGCGATGCTCGCCGCAGTCCGGCGCGTCGCGCGCCGCGAGCGCATCGTCTTCCTGAAGATCCAGCCGCCGGTCGATCGCGCGGACCTCGCCGCGGCGCTCGAGGCGCGCGGCATGGTCTCCAGCGAGCTGCACACCGCGCCGGCCGCGAGCGTGCGCGTCGACGTCGGCGTCCACCCCGACGACGACAGCCTGCTCAAGGCGATGCGCAAGACCGTGCGAAACCGCGTCCGCCAGGCGCAACGCCACGGCATCGAGGTCCGGACCGCGGACGGCGCCGACCTGCCGGTGCTGCAGTCCCTGCTGCAGGCCACGGCGGCCCGCCAGGGCTTCGATGCCTACCCCGCCGAGTACAACCGCCGCCTGTGGGAGTCCTTCGCGCCGCTCGGTCAGGCGCGGCTGCTGGTCGCCGAGCACGAGGGCGTCGCGCTGTCGGCGGCGATGGTGATCCCGTTCGGCGACACGGTGCTGTACAAGATCGGCGCCTGGAGCGGTGATCGCGACGCGGCTCCCGGCGCGAACGAGCTCCTGCACTGGACGGCGATCGCCTGGGCGCGGGCGGCGGGCTACCGCTACTACGACCTCGAGGGGATCCCCGTCGAGGTCGCGCGCGCGGTGCTCGCGGGCGGGCGCGCCACCCCGGCCGACGGCGTCGCCTACTTCAAGCTCGGCTTCGGCGGCGAGCCCGTCGTGTACCCGGGCACCTACGACGACGCCTTCGGCCGGGTCGCCGGCCCTGCGATCGCCCGCCTCATCCCCGGGGCGCAGCGCGGGCGCAAGGTCGTGCACCGCATCTCGGGCCGCAGCGCCTGATCGCGAGGGGCGCGCTGCGCGGCTCACGGCGCGACGGGGGTCGCGCGCCACAGCCGCCCCAGTCCCGTCGCGACGACCAGCGCGCAGCACCACAGGGCGAACAGGACGAACGCGGCGACGAAGCCCAGCAGCGGGCCGCGGCGCGAGGAGCCGGCGATCTCGAGCGAGCGCACCGTTCCCAGCGGTTCGGCGACGAGGCTGCGCCACCGCGCCGGCGCCCTCGCCGCCACCAGCTGCGCCAGCACGCCGCTCGTCGCACGGGCCAGACGCGTCGCGGTGCCGACGTCGGGCGCGCGGGTCTCGATGGCGATGATCGACACGCTCGGGTACGGCTCGACGGTCACGACGTACGGCCGGCCGGAGGTCGCGGTCGCCTCGACGATCTTGCTCGCGAGCGTGCCCGGCGTGCCGGCGCTCGGGCGGGCGGCGACGCGGACGTCGAGGCTCGCGGACGCGACGCCCGCGACCCACGCGATCGAGGCCACCTGGGCGTCGTCGGCCAGCAGCTCGGCGAGCAGCGTCGCCTGCTCCCCGATCGCCTCGGTGCCCCCGTTGAGGTCGCCCACCATCGACCTGTGCGTGTCGACGAGCACGCGCGCCGAGGCGACGGCGCTCGGTCGCGGCACGGCCACCGCCGGCCCGAGCGGCAGCTCGCCCGCCAGCGCGAGACCCGCCGCGACCGCGGCGATCGCGCCGGCCGCGATCGCGATCCGGCGGCGGGCGAGCACGCGCAGGACGCTGACGACCTCCGTCATCGCCGCGGCCTCTCGGCCGGCGCGCTGACGACCGCCAGCAGCGCCGCGATGCTCAGGAAGATGTACGGCGAGTGTGGAAACGACATGACGTCGAACAGCGTCGACACGACGAGGAACGCCACGGCCGCGGCCGCCGCCGACAGCGCGACCGTGGCCTCGAGCGATCCGCGCGCGCGGATCGGCGCGCGCGCGACCGCGACGACGGCGCCGATCACCAGCAGGTACGCGGCGAGCCCGAGCACGCCGACGTCGACGAGCTGGCGCAGCAGCTCCATGTCCAGCGTCCGGTAGCTCGTGTGCTCGTAGCTGCCGTAGCCGCGCCCGAGCATGAGATGCGACCACACGTCGGGGCGCACGGCGTCGTAGTCCGACGTGCGGTCGCTGACCGTGTCGACCTGCAGCCGGCTGCCCGACAACTGCGCCGCGACCGATCCGACGGCGCCCGGAGCCAGCATCGGGATCATCACGACCATCACGACGCCCAGCGGGGCCAGCCGCACGAGCTCGCGACGGCGAAAGTACGCCAGCGTGAGGAAGACCGAGATCGGCGCGACGAAGGCGCTCTTGCGATACGTCGCGACGGCGCCCGCGACGAGCAGCGCGGCGCAGATGCCATAGCCGATGCGCGCGCGCGCACGCACCGCGTGCACGAGGCCGACGAGGGCGATCGGCAGGCCCATCGCGAGCATCGCTACGGTCTCCAGCGACAGCTCGGCAGGCCCCCGCACGACCCGCCGGCCCGCGTTGTCGAGGGCCGCCGCCTCGGCCGCGCCGACGTGGAAGATGCCGGGCAGCACCTGGTCTGACAGGGAGTAGAAGACGTTGTACTTGAAGCGGTACTCCCAGATCGTGCCCAGCGCGCACAGCACGGCGAGCGCGAGCGTGTAGGTCAGGAAGGCGGGCACCTCGCTGCGCCGCACGACGCTCGCGACGACGACGAACAGCGACAGGTACGAGGCGAGCAGCGTGAGCTTCTTGACCGACGTGTCGAACTCGAGCGTCTGGCTGAGCGAGCGCGCCTCGATCACGAGGCTGGCGCAGGCGACGACGACCATCGCGGCGAGCGCCAGGTGGATCCACGTCACCCGGATGCGCGGACCGCTCGGGTCGCCCGCCGCGAGCGCGAGCACCCAGGCGCCGACGATGAACGGCAGCACGAGGCGATCCAGCGGCAGGTCGATCGGCAGCGAGACGGACAGCTCGATGACGTTGAACGGGACGAGCCAGATCATCGCCATGAAGAGGGCGACCAGCCACGGCAGGACCCGCGTCGTGTGCGGCCAGTCCGCGAGCGCCGCCGCCACGCCGCGCTCGCCGGCCGGGCGCAGGCGCGCCGGCACGACCGCGGCCTGCGGCGGCGGCCCCGACCGCGCAGGCGCCTCGCGCGGCCCCCCGCCGGGGGGCCGCGTACCGGCCCTCCCGCGACGTCGCAGCCGCGCGGCCGTCAGCAGCGCCAGCCCCGCCGCCGCGAAGCCGCAGAGGCCGGAGAACCCGGCGATGACGACCTTCGCGCCGCCGTTGATGATCGCGCCGCGGGCCGTGCCGACCTGCTCGAGGCGGACCGCCTGCGCGGGGTCCGCGTGCTCGCGACGCGCGAGCGCGACGCGATAGTCATGCAGGCCCGCGACCGCGGAGTTCGCGAGCGCCTCCGCCGCGGCGATCGTCGGAGCGCGCGCGAACACCGTGAAGCTCGGCAGCGTCGGGTCTGGCTGGACCTCGATGCGGTAGCGGCGCCGGGCGTCGCGGATGTCGCTCGCGCGCTTCTCGCTGTTGGGGTCGGTGAGCACGGACTGCACGTTCGCAGTGACGCGCGTGGACGCCGCGATCTCGTCCGGGTCGACGCCCGCCCGGCGGCCGATGCGCTCCAGCACCGGCGCGCTCGTCACGAGGTTGGCGAGCAGCACGGCACGCTTCTGCAGCGTCTGGTAGTCGCCGTCGGTGGCGAGCCGGTCGGCGACGAGCGGGCGCGGCCGATCGACGACGACCGTGCTCGTCGCGCCCGCGATCTCGAGCGCCAGCGGCTCGATCGCGGGCGGCACGAGGCTGATCGAGCTCACGCTGGCGACGGCGGCCGCGACGCCCGCGACGACGCACGCCGCGAGGGCCGCGACGCGACGCGACGAGATGGAGATCGACTGGTTCACGGTGCCGGCGCCGGCCGGGCGGGCACGCACCCGCCGCCTGTTCCAGCAACGCCGGCCCGCCGCGCGAACTTCCGCATTGCGCGACGGAAGCCCGCCGCCCCGGCGGCGTTTGTTCACAGGCATGAGCAACCGCAGCGACAGCCCGCCGATCCACTTCGTCGCGCGCGCGCTGCGCGTCGCCGATGCCCACGCCGCCGGCGGTCGCGTCGAGGCGGCGCGCCTGGTCTACGCCCAGGTCCTGGGGGCCGAGCCCGGCAACGCGGCGGCGACGGCGGCGCTGGCCGACCTCGCGCCGGCTCCACGCTCGCTCCCGCGGCGGCTGCTGGGTCCGGTCGCGCGCACGGCGGTCGAGGAGCTCGCGCAGCGCCCGCGCATCTGGAAGTACAGGCTGTTGTCGACGTGCTCGCGGGTGACGGGCACGCCGCGGGTCCTGCAGCCGGTGCTGTTCGTCGGCCCCGGGGCGGTCGTCCTCGGCGACGGCGTCCAGTTCGGCTGGAAGCGCTCGCCGCTGTTCTATGCCGGCTACTGCCACGTCGAGGTGTCGTGCACGGCGGCTCGGATCGAGGTCGGCGATCGCACGGAGTTCAACAACAACCTCATGATCAAGAGCGAGGGCGCGGGCATCGCGATCGGTCGCGACGGCCTCTTCGGCGCCCACGTCGAGATCTTCGACAGCGACTTCCACGACCTCGATCCCGCGCGCAGGCGGGGCGGCAGGCCGCGGCTGGCACCCGTCCGCATCGGCGACAACGTGTTCGTCGGGATGGGGGTCAAGATCCTCAAGGGCGTGACGATCGGGGCGGACAGCGTGATCGGCGCGGGCGCCGTCGTCAGCTCGTCGATCCCGGCCGGCGTCGTCGCGGCCGGCAACCCGGCGCGCGTCATCCGCGAGCTCTGAGCGGGCGTGTCCGACCCCGGCGACGACGTCAGGACGAACGCCGAGCTCACCGAGGCCGCCGCCGGCGGCCTGCGCTGGATCATGGCCGCGCGCGTCATCACCGAGGTCGCGCTGCTCGGCTCGATGGTCCTGCTCGCGCGGCTGATCCCGCCGAGCGAGTTCGGCATCTTCGCGATCGTCGTGATCGTGCAGGAGCTCGCGCTGACGATGCCCATGGAGGGCATCGGCGGCGCGCTCGTCCAGCGTCGCTCGATCGCGCGGGAGCACCTGCAGGCCGGGCTCGTGCTGAGCCTCGCCGTCGGCGTCGCGCTGGCGCTGGCGACGCTGCTGCTGGCCGTCGTAGCGGTGGATCCGCTGTTCGGGGCGCGGACGGCGTCGCTCGTGATGCTCGCCGCTCCGTGGTACCTGCTCGGCGCGCTGTACGCGATCCCGATGGCGGTCCTGCGGCGGCGGCTGGACTTCCGCCGGCTGAGCATCATCGACCTCGCGCTGTACCTGTCGCGCGCGGCGACGATGATCGTCCTCGCCGCGATCGGACTCGACGCCGAGGCGCTGATCCTCGGCAGCATGGCCGGCATGGCGGTGGCGGTCGCGGTGGCGCTCGCCTTCGTGCCGCTCCCGCCGCCGCGCTGGCGGCGCCGGGAGATGCGCGAGCTGCTGCCCTACGGCGGGCCAGCGGCACTCGCCTGCGTCGCCTGGACGGGCTTTCGCAACGGCGACTACGCGATCGTCGGCGCCCAGCTCGGAACGGCGCAGGCCGGCTTCTACTGGCGCGGCTACCAGCTCGCGGTCGAGTACCAGCGCAAGATCAGCACCGTCATGACCCAGATGGCGTTCCCGGTGCTGTCGCGCACCGAGGACGCCGCGAGCATGCTCGCCCTGCGCAGGCGGATGGTGCAGCTGCTCACGGTGATGCTGTTCCCGCTGCTCGTGCTGCTGGCCGTGCTGGCGCCCGTGGCCGTGCCGTGGCTGTTCGGCGCGCCGTGGCAGCCGGCGGTGCTGCCGACCCAGATCCTCGCGCTCGGCGGCGCGGCGGTGCTCGTGACCGACGCCGTCGGATCGGCGCTGATGGCGGCCGGGCGCTCGCGCGCGCTGCTCGGCTACGGCGTGGCGCACTTCGTCGCCTACGCGGGAGCGGTGGTCGTCGTGGCGCGCCACGGCATCGCCGCGGTTGCGCTGGCGGCGGCGATCGTGCACTGCGTGTTCCTCGTCATCGCCTACCACGTGCTGCTGCGCGGCGAGCGTCAGCACCCGCTGGCGGTGCTCGGCGGCGACCTCGCTCCGGCCGGCGTCTGCTGCCTGGCGCTCGTCGCCGTCGCGCTGCCCGCCGACCGGGCGCTGGGCGCGATCGGCGCGCCCGCGCTCGTCCACATGCTCGCCGTCGCGGCGCTCGGCGGCGCCGCGTACCTCGCGGCGCTGCGCGTCGGCTACCCCGCCTCTTGGTCGGACCTCGCGACGGGGATCGGCCGTCTCCTGCCGCGGCGGCGGATCGCCGCCGGGCTGCGCCGGCTGTCGCCGGCGTTCGGCCGATCGGGCGGACCCTCCTCCTGAGCGGGCCAACCCTCCGGAGCGGGCTCGGCGCCGCCGGCCCGCGCGTTGTCGCCCGGCGGCCCGCCGGCATGCGCCTCCTCGGCCTGCGCGAGCTTCCACCCGCGCCGCACCCGCGCGAGGAACACGCCGGTGGCCGCGGACGCCGCCAGCGCGCCGAGGAACGTCAGCAACGCGACCTGCCAGCGCACGCCGTCGTTGATGACGGCGCCGCGCGCCCGGCCGAGCTGCTCGATGCGGACCTGCATCCTCTTCGCGACGCGCTGCGAGCCCGCGATCTGCTCGACGTAGTCGCGCAGCCCGTCGGCGGCGGCGTTGGCGAGCGCCTCGGCAGCCCGCGCCGTCGGAGCCTGCGCGTAGATCTTCAGCACGGGCACGGTCGGATCGGCCTCGATGCTCAGCCGGTACTGGTTCGTCGATCGCAGCAGGTCGCTCGTGCGCGCCTCCTGGCCGGGCGCGGCGAACGGCCTCGGTGAGTTCGGCGTGCGCGGCGTCGACGCCCTGATCGCCCCGGGCGCGATGCCCGCGCGCCTGGCGATGTACGCCAGCACCGGCTCGCTCGCCATGACGTTGCCCAGCAGCACGGCCCGGTTGGTCATCGACTCGATGTCGAACAGGTCCTGGCGCAGATCGATGACGGTGCTGCGCGGCGTGTCCACGAGGACCTGCGTCGACGCCGAGGCCATCTGCAGCGAGCGCGGCGCGAGCCCCGGTGGGACCACGCTGATCTTGTAGGACATCGACAGCGCCGCGTAGCCCGCGACGAGCAGGCAGATCACCGCGCCGCGGCGCAGGCGCCAGAACTCGTGCAGGTGGCGGCCGAGATCCATCTCAGCCGCTCACGAGAGCGCCACGTGCGCCCCGTCGCCGATCGACACCCGCATCGCGCTGGGCATGTCGAAGCGCCGCACGACGCTGGCGGCGCGGCCGATGATGCTCGACTCCATGCGGCTGCCGACGAACAGCAGCTGGGCGCCGTCCATGACGATCGAGTGCTCGATCTCGGCGCCCTCGATGCGCGCGTCGGCGCCGATCGACGTGTACGGGCCGACGTACGCGTCGACGAGCCGCGAGCGCGCGCCGATGATCGCCGGGCCGCGGACGAACGTGTTGGTCAGCTTGGCGCTGAGATGGATCGCGACGGGGCCCTGCGTCTCGCAGCCTTCCAGCGCCCGGTCGACGTCGGTGACGATCGATCCCAGCGCCAGGCGGTTGGCCTCCAGCAGCGACGCCTCGCCGCCGTGGCACGCCAGGCAGCCGTCGACGTCGAGCACGCGCACGTTGCCGCCGTGGTGGCGCAGGCACGCGAGCGGATCGCGGCCCGGCGGTCCGCCGCGCATCAGCGACACCGCGCGCGAGCTCAGCAGGTAGCCGCCCGGCAGCCGTGGCAGCGGCTCGGCCGAGCGCGGGCGCGGGCGCGGGCGCGGGCGCCGCAGCATCAGCGCCAGCGCGTCGAGGTCGTCGCGAGCGAACTGCACGACATGCTCGCGCAGGCGCTCGCGCAGCATGGCGTCGGCCGGCAGCACGAGCACCGGCTCGCCGTCGACGAAGTCGGCGGCCACGCGCAGCGCGCCGCCCGCGTCGGTGTCCGCGGCGCACTGGGTGTAGCCGATGCGCATGCCCCAGGAGTCGCCGTCGCCGACCGCCGCCTCGTAGGTCGCGGCTGTTCGCGGCTCCGTCAGCAGGGCGACCTCGAGCACGCCCGCCGCGCGCAGCGCCTCGAGCGTGTGAAACAGGATCGGCTTCGTCGCGACCGGCATCAGCGGCTTGGGCCCCGACCCGGTGCACGACCAGGGCGTGTCCCGTGCGCTGGGCGTCGCGAGGATGACGGCGCGGGCGATCTGCATCGGAGATCAACGGCACTCGACCCTCGCGACTGCCGCGGGCTCGAACAAATTCCGCGCGCGCGAGCGCGGAAGGCCCCGCCGCGGGCCAGCGTTCATATGTCGTGCACGAGGGGGCGGTGATGTACGAGCAGGCGGCGGCGCCACCGGGCGTGGCGCCCGATCGGGCACGGCGCTCGCGAGCCACGGAGTTCGGCTGCCGGGCGCTCGATCTCGCGATCGCGTCGTCGCTGCTCGTGCTGCTGGCGCCGCTGCTGCTCGTCATCGCGCTCGTCATCCGCCTGGACTCCCGCGGCCCCGCGCTCTTTCGCCAGCGGCGGCTGGGCCGCGACCTGCGGCCGTTCGTCGTCAACAAGTTCCGCACGATGCACGTCGACATGCGCGACGACGAGCATCGCGCGTTCGTCCAGCGCCTGATCGCCGGCGACGCCGAGCGTCACCGCGAGCTGTTCAAGCTCGCCGGCGACCAGCGCGTGACGCGGGCCGGGCGCTTCCTGCGCAAGTCGAGCCTGGACGAGCTGCCGCAGCTGCTCAACGTCGTGCTCGGCCAGATGTCGCTCGTGGGTCCGCGACCGCCGCTGGACTACGAGGTCGAGAAGTACCCCGCGCACGCGTTCGGCCGCTTCGCCGTGCAGCCGGGCATCACCGGCTGGTGGCAGGTCTGCGGCCGTTCGCAGCTGAGCTTCGACGAGATGATCGCGCTCGACCTGGAGTACGCCGCGCGGCGCTCGTTGTGGTTCAACGTGCGGATCCTCGCCCGCACGCTGCCCGTCGTGCTGCTCGGGCGCGGGGCGACCTGACGCCTCAGAGCTCGACGACGAGTCGCCCGTCGCGCTCGGTCGCATAGGCGACCGACGCGGCGAAGTCCGTGCTGCCGGCGATCGCGCCGCCCGCGCCGGCGCGCAGGCGCTCGCGCTGGCGCCACCAGCGCGCGACGTCGCGCGGCAGCGCATGCCAGCCGTCGTCGTGCTCGGCGAGGTGGGCCAGGAACGCCTCGTAGCGGTCGAGCTCGCGCTGGGCGACGACGTAGTCGGGATGGACGATGAGGTTGACGAGCCCGTGGTTGGCCCTCAGCCATCGCGTCTTGCGCCGCCACAGCTCGATGCCGGGCGAGCGCAGGATCTCGAACACCGTGTGGTCCTGCGTCAGCGTGATCGGCAGCTCGACGACGTCGCCGAAGAAGAACGGCATGATCGAGCAGCAGCCGCCGGGCTGGGGCTCGAACGGATCGCTGTCGGGAAACGAGCTGTCGTAGTCGACGGGCAGCTCGTGCATCCACGCGGCGTTGCGACCGGTCGCCGGGGAGCGGAAGCCGGCGACGTCCCACGCTCGTGCGTAGTGCGCGATCTTCGGCAGGTTGGCGTCGAACGTCGCCCGGTCGGAGAACAACTTGCCGTCGTGCAGGATGCCGTGCAGGCCGATCTCACAGCCAGCGGCGCGGATCTCGTCGAACAGGCCGGCGGGGATCGGGTACCACTCCGCGACGAAGTTCCACGACGAGACGAAGCCGTAGCGGCGCTCGAGCTCGATCACGCGCAGGACGTTGGCGACGCCCGCCGGACCCTCGACGTCGTGCGTCAGGATCGTCGCGAAGCGCTTGCGCTGCGGCCACCAGTTGACGAACGCCTGCGGGGCGCCGCCCGCGGCGCGCACCGCGTCGAGCAGCGTCGCGTCGCGGCGCTGCACGAGCGCGGGCTCGCACGGCCACGACGGAAACGGCGCCCGCGCCTGCCGGGGCGCGTAGGCCCGGCGCAGCGCGAGCTGCAGCCGTCGCGGCATCAACGGCTTCAGCGCGTAGTAGGCCTCGAGCTTGCGCGAGCGGTTGCACGGCCCGCGGTAGCGCTCGTAGAGCAGGTGGTCGGGATCGGCGACCGTCATCCGACGTGGCGATACAGTGCGGTCCCGATCACGCGGCCGGTCGCCGGCGGCCCGCGCCGGATCGCCTCGGCCACGATCCGCTCGCCGCGGCCGTGGCCGTTCGTCGACGGGCGCTCGCCGACGTACGTGTAGGCGAGCTGCTCGTCCTCCGCGCCCCACGAGCGCTTGAAGCGCGCCAGGCCCTCGTTGCCGGGATCGGTGCGCCCGAAGTCCAGCTCGCGCATCCCCGCCTCGCAGCCGTGCCGGATCGCCTCGGCGAACAGCACGTGGTTCGGACGCAGGTGCAGGAACCGCTCGTCCGACGCGCCGTACTTGTACGTCAGGGTCCCGCCGTGGCTCAGGAACACCGCGGCGGCGATCGCCCTGCCCTCGTGGCGGGAGATCATGACGTAGCCCAGCCCGCGCGCGAACAGCGCCTCGAAGCGCATGATGAAGTTCCGCGGCTGGACCGGTACCGCCTGACGGCGGCGGGTGCGCTCGTGCAGCGCGTAGAACTGCGCGAGCGCGGCGCGGTCGGTGGCGGGCGCCGCGACGACGCCCGCGCGTCGCGCCTTGGCGATCGCGCGGCGCACCTGCGACTTCGACGCGCGCGCGAGCACGGCGTCGGCGTCGGGCTCGAGCGCGAGGCGATGGGTGAGGAAGCGGTCGACGACGTGCGCGCCGGGGACGTCGTCCATGCGCCAGCGCAGCTCGACGTCCAGGCCGGTGCGCACGCGCTCGGCCGCGAGCGCGCGCGACAGCGCGAGCGCGGCTCGATCACCCGCGCCGCCCGCGCAGGCCGGCGGGCAGACGTCGGAGAACGGCAGCGCCACCAGCCGCCGGCCGGTCAGCCGCGACGCCACGCGCGCCAGCGGCATCCCCGCGGCGATCTCGCCGTCCTCGCCGAGGACGCACAGCGCCGACATCGCGTAGCGGTAGCGCGTGCCGACGAGGTCCAGCCACGCCGGATGGTGAAAGACGCTGGCGCCGGGCGTGCGCTCGACGAACGCCAGCCAGCGCGCGTCGTTCAGCGGATCGAGCCGAACGACCCTCATCGTGCGCTCGCGGCGCGCAGCTCGAGCGCGGCGCCAACCGCCGTCAGCAGCGCAGGGACCTGCTGCGGCCACAGCAACGCCGGCACGGCGCGCTCGCGCGCGGCCGCGCCGAGTCGCTCCGCGCGCTCGGGGTCGTCGAGCAGCTCCGCGATCCGATCGGCGAAGTGCGCGGGATCGCGCTCACGCGCGTACAGCGACGTGTCGCCGCACACGCGGCCGGTCTCACGCAGCGAGAACTGCACGATCGGACGCCCCATGACCATGTACTCGACGATCTTCGTCATCGTCGAGGAGTCGTTCATCGGGTTGGACTCGTCGACGCCGACGCACACGTCGGCGGTCGCCATGTAGCCGCGCAGCAGGTCGTCGTCGGCGCGGCCGGGAAAGTGGACGTGACGATCCAGGCCACGCCGCCGGCTGTCGGCCATCAGCCCGTCGCGCGCGTCGCCGGCCCCGACGACGGCGAACGACACGTCCTCGCGCCCGCGCCGCAGCACGAGCTCCTCGGCCGCGTCGAGCAGGTGCCCCAGCCCCTCCTGGTCGGACATCAGGCCGACCCAGCAGACGAGCTTGTCGCGCCCGCGGCGCAGCTGTGGGCGCGGCGTCACGGGGTAGATCCGCTGCGGGTCCGGCCCGTTGCGCACGATGTGCACGCGATGCGCCTCGACGGGGCCGCGGCGCCTGTCGATCTCGGCGTACGTGTCGTTCGTCGCGATCACGACGTCCGCGCGGCGCAGCGCGAACGACTCGACCCTGCGCACGATCGCCTGCAGCGCGCGGCGCTCGCCGAACTTCAGCTCGAACAGCTCGGGCGACAGGTCGTGGTGGTCGAAGATCACCGAGGCGCCGGCGCGACGCAGCGCGAGCGCGGGGACGACGAGCAGGTCCGGCGGGTTGCAGACGAGCGCGACGTCGACCGGCCGGCGGCGGTGCGCCTTCCACATGAGCCGCCCCAGCTGCAGCAGCGACAGCCCGTACTCGCGCGCGTACCCCGCCACACCGCGCCCGCCCGGCGGGGCCCTGTAGCGCAGGACGAGCACGCCGTCGATGCGCTCCTCGAGCGCGTCGAAGCCGAAGCCGGTCGGCCCGACGACCGTGACCGCATGGCCGGCGGCGGTCAGCGCCTCGGCCTCCTGACGCACGCGCCGGTCGTACGGATACGGCTCGTTCTCCAGCGCGATCAGGACGTGCGGGCTCACGTCGGCGCGCCCCGGCCCGGGGCCAGCGCGCGGCGGATGCGGCCGAGCTGCTCGCCGCGGCCGTGGGCGCGCACGTCGGCGTCGGCGCGCGGCGCGCGGCTCAGGCCGGCCCGCGCCCAGCCGCCGAGGTAGCTCAGCGCGCCGAGCAGCCGCGGGCGCTCGGACACGCGGCGCGCGCCGCCCAGCAGCACGTGCAGCGGATGGGCGCCGAACCCCCAGGCGCACGCTCCCCAGCGCCCGAAGGCGCGCACCGAGCCGTCGTGCGACCCGATCGGGCGCAGGTGCAGCGGATCGCCGTCGGGTATCGCCTCGCTCGCGGTCTGCCACCCGTGCATCCGCGCCGCGATCTCGTCGATCGTGTCCCAGCCGAGGATCTCGGGAATCGGCTCGACCTGCTCGAAGCACGCACGGCGGTAGACCTTCAGCGCGCCGCGCACGTGCCGCGGCGGCGCCTCGTCGCGGCGCTCCACGCCGTCCGGTCCGATCTCCGACAGGCACGGCCCGACCACGCCGAGGCGCGGATCGTCGCGCAGGCGCTGCACGAGGTGCTCGAGCGTGCGCGGCGTCAGCCGCAGGTCGGCGTCGATCTTGGCGACGACATCGAACGGCTCGTCGACCTGGCTCATCGCCCAGTGGAAGGCGCGCAGCTCCGCGGCTCGGGCGAGCCGGTCGCGGTCGCGGGGCCGGCGCGGGCGGCTCAGCCGCGCGGCGAAGTCGTGGCGCGCCGCGAACGCGGCGGCGAGCGCCGGCGAGGCGTCCGAGGAGCCGTCGTCGACGAGCAGCAGCCGGTCCGGGCGGCGGGTCTGCTGCTCGATCGACCGCAGGAACGCCGGCAGGTGGCGCTCCTCGTTCAGAAAGCAGCAGACGAGCAGCAGGCGCACGCTCACCCTCCTCGCAGCAGCCGCGCGACCGCGATGGCCGCGAA